>JBAVMD010000192.1:0-17750 GCA_049689695.1 Chitinophagaceae bacterium
CTTGTAACACTTGGTGATATTAATTCAACTAAGTATGGCGATACTTTAGGCAAGATATCCTGCCACCGGCACCTATACGAAAAAGTGCGAGGATTTGATGAGGCCATGGAAGGTTATGGAATGGAAGATTTCGATCTTGTAAATCGTCTTGTCAAAGCAAGCGATACACAGGTTTTCATCCAGAACCCGGTGCATCTGCGGTTTATCAGTCATTCAAATGAGGAACGGATAAAGAACTATCAATTTGTCAAAAACCTGGAAAGCATATACGTTAATGTAAGCGGCGTTGATGAAAGTGAAAAAAAAGTGCTGTATACCATGAAAGACAATACATGGTCTGAAATGGCTTTCAAATTCAATGCAAAATACCAAGGCATCAAGGCATTGAGCTTCGATGGTTGGTATATTGAAAGAAGCGGGTATAAACAGGGAACCGTGCAAAGAAACGGCAACGGCTTTAAGTTGGTAGAAAACGGCCTTCACTTTCATAAAGAAAAAAACGGTCAGCTACAATCATCTTCTGAAAATAGTGAACACGGTACCTGGCAGGAAATTCCCTATGATTCTCCCCTGTATACAAGCATGATATTAAGCTACAGTGATTGTTTAAACAGACTGATATACCAGGAAAATACAGCGCTCAATAATCCTATAAACCCCGGTGGATGGGGGAATGGAACGGTGTATTTGAATTTTGATTACAGCAAGCCAATAGTGATATAACCTGAGAATGTTATTTCAATAAAGGTTTCAACCCGTTCAGATCAAGGCCTTTCAGCGCATCCGTAACGATCTGTGCATTCAGCTTTGCGCCGTCGATATTGGTATGCGTATGATCAACAGGGAAAAATGGCTTTACTGTTTCTGCTCCCATCTCTTCGTATTTTTTTGCGACCAGCTCGTTGAGATCAATAAAAGCAACGCCTTCCTGCTCTGCAATTTGCCTGGCCCATTTGGCATAGCTTTCAGATGAACGAGACACCTTTCCTTCTTTCCAATCATTACGCGGAATGGGTGAGCAAACGATGGGAGTAGCGCCTTTGGCTTTTGCATCCTGTATGTATTTGCGCATGTACCATCCGTAAGTATGCACTACCTCCTGCTTATTGGTCTTTGGATTGAAGATTTCTTTCGATTCATCGCCGATACCTCTGATGGTGCCGCGGGCTCTGGCGGTATCGTCTAAAGGTCCTGCATCATTGTGACCGAATTGCATGATCACATAATCGCCTTTCTTCAACCTGTTCAATATGGTATCCCACCTGCCTTCATTGATAAAAGTGCGGCTGCTTCTTCCACCGATGGCGTGATTGCGAATGATTATTTTAGAAGTATCGAAATGGTCTGCCATAAAGCTTCCCCAGCCCCATTGCTGATTGCTGCCCCTGCCATCGCCATTGCGAACGGTTGAATCACCAATAATGTAAAACACAGGCCGCTCTTTTTGAAAGAGCACAAAAGACGAACAAATGATCAGAAGCAATGCTGCTAATGCTAACTTATTTTTTCTCATACATTTTCGTTTGACCCCGGCAGGTGAAATTATTTAGACGCTGTTCCGTTCTTCTTTGGTTGTATCAATACAATATTTGGTTTGGGCGGATCAGGCATTCCTTCTCCCATAAAAAAACCTGTATGCGGCGGCTGGTTATATGCCACATTCTGCCACGCAATGCTCAAACGATAGTGCGGATCGTGCATCAACGTGTAGAATTTCTTTTCAGTTGGAATGCTTGTAACAAATATCCGCAACTCTTTGTTGTCCGTTGTACGGCAGATCAGCTCTTCACGCCAGTCACCGAATATATCAGCAGATAAAACCGGGTTGCGCTTGGTGCCATTGTTTGCAACACAATTAAAGTTTCTTGCGTTCAATAATTGTTCAGCCTTGCCTTCAACATAATTCCATTTATCTATGATATCGCCATTCAGTATTTCACTCAGCACATCTCCATCCCAGAAAATGCCCATGTTAACGCTCGGCGTTTTTTCAGCTATTTTGTTTCCTTTCGCATCAAACATTCCTGTAATGCCTGCACCTGCTACCCAGCATTCATAGCCGGGATAACGCGGATCGATATCCAGGGCCAATCCCCTTCCCGGACCTTCACCATCATTGCCAGCTTTTACAGAAGCTTTCTTCCAGATCACTTCACCTGTTTTTGCATCACGGAAATTAGCGCCTGCATCGTCAAAGCGCTCCTGTATATCAAAAACTTCAAGGCCGGGACGTGTTGGGTCAAGATCAGAAACATGAAGCGCATCACCATGGCCCAATCCTGTTGAATACAGGCCCTTTCCATTATCATCTATCGTCATAGCGCCAAAAACAATTTCGTCTTTGCCATCATTGTCTACATCCGCTACGCTTAAATTATGATTGCCCTGGCCGCGGTAAGCGCGGTTACCAGGATTAGAGGGATCATCGCTGTCGAACACCCATTGTTTAGCAAGCTTGCCGTTCTTAAAAGTCCATGCAGCAATTACCGAACGTGTGTAATATCCGCGGCTCATAATGAGGCTGGGCGTTTTGCCATCGAGATAGGCAATCGCTCCAAGAAAACGGTCCATGCGGTTTCCATATCCATCGCCCCACAGTTCTTTCAACTCATCTGTTGTTGGATTTAATTTACCATGACGGGGAGGAATAAAATCAGTTGTTGAAAGCGCAACGCCTGTAAGACCATCAAACACGGTGAGGTATTCAGGGCCCGACAAAATATATCCTCTTTCGTTCCGCCAATCTTTAGTAGAATCGCCAATCACATTTCCTTTGGCGTCAATTGTACCATCAGCAGTTTTCATAGCCACTTCTGCCCTGCCATCTCCATCAAGATCATACACCATAAACTGCGTATAGTGTGCGCCTTCCCGTATGTTCTTCCCAAGATTTAGCGACCACAATAAAGTGCCATCCAATTTATAGGCTTGAAAAATGGGAGGATCGGTTTCGCCAGCCTGGCTGTTGTCTTTTCCACGGCCTGCCATGTGCAATACAAATTCATATTCTCCATCGCCATCCAGGTCGCCAACGCTCCCATCGTTCACGGTATAACCAGCAGGCGTTTGCAATGGAACAGATAAGTATGGAGCGTTTGAAGCTTTTAATACAAAAGATTTACTGGCGGCAGCTTCTTTTCCTTTTTCAATTGCACGAACAAAGTAACTGGCCTGCTTTGTCGTATCGATATTTACATCTATAAAATGAGTGACCTTACTGAGAGGGGACTTATTCAATTTCTCTGCCTTGCCCCCAAGCTGCCGATACACATTAAAGGCAAGATTTGCCGGTTCCGTGCCCAGCAATCGCCAACTTACAAAAGCATGCCCTTCCTTATTCCGCACGGCTACCACTCCACGGTCAAGCGTTTCCATCTGGCGTTGCGCATGCGCCATGAAGCTGCTCAAAAGAAAAATCAAGCCGGCAATTTTTCTAAACATTTTTATCTTTTATTGTTAGATGCTTTTAATTCTTTTTTTCCTGCTGCATTACTGAAAAGAAACATCTTTGCGGGAGCGATGGCAAACAATCAATCTCTGAAAATACCACTCTTCTGCCGCGTACCGTCCTGCTGCATCCTGAAAACCCAATCCATAGCCCAGACTTCGTTATTTTAGGAGCCGATTTGTAACATTCCTTAATTCTTGCTGATGAAAAGATTAGTTTACTTTCTATTTTACCTGCTTGCTAATCAGGCGGTAAAGGCCCAGGAAATAACATTGCCGCTCTGGCCCGCAGGGCATGTTCCCAACTATACCAAGACCACCGAAACAGAAAAAAGAGATACAGGGCAAAGCATTATGATAAGCTTTGTGCAATCACCCGAAATAACGGTTTACCTGCCTTCCAAAAGAACGGCTACAGGACAGGCCGTGATCATTTGCCCGGGCGGCGGTTACCGATATTTATCCTATAACTGGGAAGGCAGTGATCCCGCGCGCCTGTTGAATGCAAAAGGCATTGCAGCCATCGTTTTAAAATACCGGCTGCCTAATTCAAAAAGTAACACTACACCTCATTTGTCGCCATTGCTGGATGCAAAAAGAGCCATCAGGACCGTACGGCAGTACGCGGCCAAATGGGGAATTAAAAAAGATGCTGTGGGCATCATGGGTTTTTCAGCTGGCGGCCATGTGGCATCAACGCTGGGAACGCATTTCGACAATGGCGATCCGAAAGCTGCGGACAGCATCGAGCAGCAAAGTTCGCGTCCTGATTTTATGGTGCTGGTATATCCTGTTATCTCCATGAGCAAGCCCATCATGCATACAGGTTCGAGAAATAACCTGATCGGTGAAAAAGCAGACAGCGCACTTGCGCGGCTATATTCCAATGAACTGCAGGTAACCAAAGAAACGCCACCAACATTTTTATTACATGCTACGGATGATAAATCTGTTCCCGTTGAAAACAGCCTTTTGTTTTACCAGGCATTGAAAGATAATAATGTACCTGCGGCGATGCATATTTTTCCGAATGGCGGACATGGGTTTGGATTGGGGTTAGGCAAAGGTTTGGCGGAGAGTTGGCCGGAGTTGTGTGTGGAGTGGTTGAGGAGTATTATGAAATAAGATGGTTTCACGCAAAAACGCAAAGGAAGACGCAAAGGCGCTTTGAGTCGTCGGGGGAAAGGATGCTTCATTCTCTCCACCATTCACTGAGTGACTTAAAAATGAATGCTACCTCACACTCAATACCGCACTCTTCAACCCATCAAACTCTTTCTGCGAAATAGTAAACACTGTTCCATGCCGTGCGCCTTTGGGAAAAGAAACTTTATCAGATATATCCGCCCAGTTCACGAGATCTTTAGAACTAACGGCGCCATATTTGCGGTCGCGGTATTTATCGAAATATACGATCCATTCATTTCCGATCTTTAATGCTGTTGGCCCCTCTGCCCAATAATTACCTGTAATCGGCGCACCGGGTTGCGAATAAGGGCCTTCGATCTTTTTAGCATAAGCCACACGAAGGTTTTTCTCAACCGGCGCTCTTGTTTCATTTTTTAAGAACATCACATACCTGTTGCCATCCGCAACAATCGAAGCATCTATCACACTGAAACCAGGTTCGTACAATAATTTTGCTTCGCTCCATTTTTTAAAATCCTTAGTGGTAACATAATACATGCGGTGATTATTCTTCTGCCCTTCTGCCGAAGTATCTTTCTGAGGGAAACGTCCTGCAATTGTTGTTGCCCAATAGATGATGTACTGCTTCTTTTTATGATCGTAATTGATCTCCGGCGCCCAGGTATTTTTGGCCGAATCTTCCTTCATCATTGCAGGAATAAACTGCTGCCCTGACCAATTGATCAGGTCTGGTGAAGAAGCATATCCTATTCCCTTATCGGCCCAGCTTACCGTCCACACCATATGGTATTTGCCATCTGCACCCTTAATGATGCATGGATCACGGAACAATTTGTCTTTGCTTACTGCAGGCTTTAAAACAATGCTGTCGTTGAACAATGCAGTCCATGTATAGCCATCCTTGCTGTAAGCATAGTGCAACCCATCGCCATTTCCTTTGAAATAGCAGAACAGGTAAACCTTTGCGTTATTTTTCTGGGCGAATGTTGCCAGGGAAAAGATCAGTATGCCCAGGAGTATTGTAAGACGTTTCATAAAATGTTTTTAGTTGCCCACTCTTGTTTGCTACCGCACTAAGGTTACGCTCATCAGTCCAATCACAACATCATTTGCAATTGCTTTTACAATAATTTGCTTCAATTTCTTTGCAGCATCCAATGGCAGATCAAGCACTGTAGCTGCGCCGCCTTCAATAGCACGGTTACTGAATCCCCGGAGCGAAGTAAAGTTCCTGAATGCCCTCGTATCTTCCCCGGTCTTAAAATATACTCTCACCGGTTTGGGCGCACCGGTAGTAAAAGCAAAACCATCTTCATAATAATCCTGCTCAATCGGCCACCAGTTTTGTGGGTTTATCAATTCGAGCTTTTCCAACGAGCCATCTTTGTATTGAATAACAACTTCACCGTTTGTCATGCGGGTTTGCATGGGATTGGTTGAACCGGCCATCAGCAGGTAAGCATGGGCAGCTTTACCGCTCAAAGGGATAATCGCTGAGTCGGGATAATTATCCCATTGAGAAGTAAATATGATATTCTTTGCACCTGGTGCTGATGGAGTAGAAAAGGGCACGCCCTGCGCAATGATCAATTCATTGTTAATTCCTGCTTTTACACGCAAGCCTGAATCGTTAATCACCGGCATCACCAATGGGTAGGCCCAGTTGCCAATGCCTTGTATTGGCAACTGCATGGTTGGCCCAGCGGGCCGGGGAGACAAATATTTATTTTTGAAGATTTGATTTACTTCATCATTAAAGTAAGAAGAGAGGTCAATTTTTTCATACCTCACCGAAGGTGAATTATTAATATCCCAATTAAGATAATTTCCGGTGGCACTTCCTCCTTTCCATTCGTATTTAAAAGCATTTGTACCGGCTACTAATTTAGCAGGAGGAACCTGGACTTGCAAGGAACTGTTTGCAGAGATGGATAGCTGGCCGATCAAACTATTGTTCACAAATAATTTTCCAGCAATTGCCGAAGCTGTATTATTATTTACAGCGATATTTTTCAGGCTGCTGTCTTGCCCCGACATAATTTCAATGGGGTTGACCACTTTAAAATTTACCGGCTGCCAATAAGTAAAAATGCCTTGCTTCAGTTTTACGAAAAACGTTTTATGGCCATGATCATCGGCAACAAGAGCTGTGATCTCATTTTGCATTTGCTTCTTATGGGTCAATGCACGCTGCGGGTCATGCAGTGCAACGATCTTCGTATTCGCTGCTGAAAGCCTTAGTTGTTGCCCTTGTGCATATTTTTCTTTTACAGCAAAGTTGCTGAAAGGATTGCCTTTCCATTTTATTTCGATAATGAGATCACCGGTTTCACGAAGCGCCAGAACAAGCTTTGGCATTCCGATGGCAGTATCGTCCATTTTCCACTTAACAGGCCTGCCATTTGCTGTGATGCTTGCTATGCCATCTCTTTGCGCATTTATTTTCAACAAAACATTCTGCACAGGCATGCGAGACGTGAGCTTGTATGTATCGATCCCACTTTCCCGTTTAAATGAAAGATCTATATCGGGTGTTGAAATGGATGCATGGTCCCACGCTGCCGGAAAGCCCGTCTTTATATACAAGGTATCATGCAAGGCATCGAAAAAAACTCCGAACAGTCCTTCAACGAGGCTTCTTGCAACCATACCGATATCGTCTGTAAAATCACGGTACAACTCCCCGCGAATGGCGTCGTAAAACGATAACTGATGAAAATTACCCGGACTTGCACCGAGATACATGCTTTCTACCAGTGATCCTTTCCAAAGAGCGTAAGCTTCTTCGCTTCTTCCACCCTGCCAGTATGCAAGGGCCGTATGCATTACTTCGGCCAGGACCACGTTGTTGAGCGACCATGTATAAGGCTGCCAGTTGGTAGTAGAAATAGTGTATAACGATGTATCATCAAATCCCTTTGCGCGAATGGGAATGCGCGGAATATGGTTATCGATATAGCGCAAGGATTGATAGGCCCGGAAGTTATCAGGCACCTCAGAGTCAATTGCGTGATAAATGGTCCATACAGCAGGTGATGGATGCAACAGTTGCTTTCCGAGAACATCCTTGTATTCTGCGTAAACACCCTTTGCCGGCATCCATAATTTTGTATTGATCGCATTTAATATGGCCGCTGCTTTTTTCCGGTAAGGACCTGGATCTTTACCCACCAGCGGAGCTAACATTGCAGCCATTTTAAATCCCTTGTAATTATAAGCGGAACTGTGCGTAACGCCACCCCCGCTGTATTGCAAAGCATCACTTGCCCAAATGACAGCGTAAGCATCGTACAAATGATCGCCATCCACGTCAAAGTTGCGGTTCTCCCAATCGAGATGACGCTTTAGCAAAGGCCATATGCTTTTTACGTATGCTGTATCGCCGGTCCATAAAAAATGGTTCAGCAGTTGATCAATAAAACCAAGGTTCATGTCGTAATGATGCGGACGTTTATCGCCGCCGGGATTCCGGGAGATATAGCCGCTGCTGAAAACAGATGTGCCCATTTTTTCAGCATGCCTGGCCAGGTGCAAGGCCGTATCCATTTCTACAGGCCCTGATGCAGGCGAAGTAAACTGCGACAATGCATAGCTGCTGAAATGCATTCTTGCTCTATCGTGCCATCCTAATGCATCTGCCAGATAAGCGCCACGCCAGCCGTTCAGCCGCATCCTCCATGCAACTGCGCCGTGCATGAAAGAAGGTTCTTCCCAAACGGCATCCGATGCTACTGCCAGTGCGCCGCCAAGAGTATTGATCCATGCATCGGGCGTGTTTATTTTTATTCTTCCTGCCAATACTTTGCGCGCCGCTTCAGTTTTATCGAACAATGGCTGCAGATCATCGTAGCTGATATTATTTCCCGAAACGCCATTTGCTATAAAAAAATAAAGCGGAGCTGCAGTCAAATCAATTTGTGCGGAAATAACAGGAGTTAAAGAATCTGTTGACGAAATAAGCTGAACCGGAGATACCTGCCTGTTAGCATCCGCGATCTTTAGTTGTGAATTAGTGGGAAATATACCTGAAACCTGTTTCATTACCACAGGCAAAGCTGATGTATCATTGCGTGACCTGTATTGTATTTCGTAACGCTCAGCTTCGGTCAATGATTTTGATCCGAAATAAAGTGTGAATGAATTTTTATCGACCTTATAAATATTTCCCTTGCAGTATTCAGGCTTTAAGTAGAATGATGATTCAGGATCGGCGCCAATATCCCCTTCTCGGGAAAATCTTGTTCCGGTTGCTCCGCCATACACCGCAAACATCTGAACACCTGAGGGAATACCAATGCTTTCTACTTTTATCAGCAAGGCTTCCGCATCAAAGGGAGCAAGCGCTGTAACGGTCAATGAACCATTCCCCAACAAAGGGTCCTGTATTTTGTATATCATCGAGCCGGGCCTGTAGCGTGTCTCAATTTTTTTTGCATCGATCATCCACTTGCTGCTGTCTCCTGCCGCAAAACCAAATTTTAAATTCCCGCCCATGCCCGGCAGGTACAATGCAAATTCCGGCAGGTCGCCGGCTTCGGCCCTGAATCCTGAATTGCCTCCATATAAAGCGCGATTGAATCGCCGCTTGCCATTTACCAAAACAAAATCATCGCCATCAGGTTTGTAATGGATAGATCTTTCTATACCATGCCATAGTTTGTTATCCTGCGCAGACAGATCATCAACCGCTGCCAGCAGCAGTAAGAGCATTCCAGCAGGTATATAAAACAAGTGTTTCATATTAAAACAGATCATTCACCGCCGGCATGGTAAATTGCTTTTTATTATTATCGGGTTTAGGTAATCCGAAATAAAAATACAAGGTCCGTTTTGTTGAACCGTTGATCTTATTAGGCTCACTTTGCGGCCCTAACTGCGAAGTGTTTGCGCTGATGTTCAAGGCCAGCTTTGTACCGATAGGCGGAATGGCATCGAGGAAAGATAGATTACCAACCGGAAGATCAGGATGCGGACGAACTCCTGATAATGCATAGAAATCAAACAGGCGAACATACAAACCTGTATCGGGCGTGGCGACAATGAATTTGCCTTCTACCGTATTCAATTCCAGCCAGGCTATGTCTGCAAAATATCCTTTGAACTCGGGGAATATCCATGGAGAAGAACCTGCATGCGTATTGTTGTAAGCATTCTGCCACACATTATCGGTAACACCCTGCAGCCGGTTCTTCCAGACCCGGTACGGCCCCTTACCCAACCACTTTGCACCCAGCACAAAGTTCTCAGGGTAGCTGAAACTGATGCCTGCAAAAGGATAAGTGCCGTTTAATTCGTATTCATACTCCAGCGAAAGCCAACCACTCCTGTGCATTTTCCATTTTGCATATTTCATATCGCCGGTATAGCTAACTTCTGCAACAGATGCTTCATCTTCTTTGGAAGTTTTTATACCAGACATAGTTGCGCTTCCGCTCACCAGCACAGGCCCGCGCCTGAATGAAAGTGGATCGCTCATCCTGTTCCTTGTATTTAGCAACTGTCCATCTTTTTTACTGATGATAACAGAAACATCTCCGCCTGTAAGCGTGATGGTTGAATCGGTCTCGTTCATAGATGCGGATGAAGTATCGGTGAATGCAACTATTCCATTCAACAGATCAGCATTGGATTTTGTGCGCCACGACCATTTATAGAGCAGATTTTTATTAGGGTCAAATGCAGAAAGCACCAATGCGTCATACGATCTCCAATCGTTTGGCAAATTCAATTGTAATGAACCTTTGCTGCCATTGGGTGCAATAGCCGGGCTTTTCGATGAATCGCTTTTCATTACATCGTAACCGGTGAAACGGTCGTTGGGCTTGCGGTAGTTCACCAATGCCCAATAGAACCTGCATTGAGAAAGATCGGTAAAATGATAACGGTTCTCTACAGGGATAGCGCCGTCGAAATTTTGCGGCAACGCTTTCATCGTGATCCTTACCGGCGAATAAATTTCTTTGATGGCATTAAAGCTGCCTTCTTTTTCGCGATGCGGGCCAACAATGCCATCAGGCGCATTCAATCCATTTACATCAATGATGTTGTTCATGTCGGTACGCACAATGCCTTCATCAGCCAGGTCCCAGATAAATCCACCTGCGCCTTTTTTCGAATTCCAATGCAGCTCCCAGAAATCTGCCAAGCCGCCTGCTGCGCCGCCATCATCCTGCGCATGCAGGAATTCAGTGACCATGTAGATGTTCGTATCTTTTAAAATATTCTGAGTGCTGTAATAATCTTCGTAGTGATTGCAATCAATGCCGTTAAAAGCATTGCCAGGGCGATGATGACCATGAATAACCGTGCGGTTGCTCAGGTCGTACATACCGTAATCATCATCCAGCTCTTTATTATGTCCGCCTTCGTTGCCATTGCTCCAGAAAATGATCGAAGGGTGGTTGGCATCACGGACCACCATTTCTTTTACCAGCGGCGCACCTGCTTTTGTGCTGTATGCTTTCTGCCAACCCGCCAGTTCATCCAGAACATAAAGCCCTAAAGAATCGCAATATTCCAGGAAGCTTTTATCAGGGGGATAGTGTGAGCAACGAACCGCGTTCATGTTCATTTCTTTGATCAGCTTCACATCAGCAAGATCGATAGTGGGAGTGATACTGCGGCCTGTTTCGGGCCACCATACATGGCGGTTCACGCCTTTCATTTTTATTTTTACTCCATTCAGGTAAATGCCATCCTGTTTTCTTACTTCAATGGTGCGAAAGCCAAATCTTTCAGATGTCTGATAAACACTTGCAGCGCCTTGCTTAAGAGAAATATTTACTTTGTACAGGTGAGGCGTTTCGGCCGTCCACAACTGCGGGTCTTTTACAACCGTTGTTAGTTTAATAAGAGAGTCTTTTGCTTTGGCTGAGGCTTTGAACGTTGCAATTGGTTTGCCTTTTAAATCTGTGATCTGTGCAATCACGTCCTTAGCCGTTGAGAGATTGTTCAGGAAAACATTCATCGCAAATGAGCCATCTGCTTTTGCATCGATAGATACATGATCTATGTGCTCTTTCGGAACAGCTTCCAGGTAAACAGGGCGGAAAATACCGCCAAACACCCAGTAATCCGCAAGTCGCTCCGCATTGTTTACAGATTCATTGTCAGACATCTTGCTTACGGTTGCTTCCAGCAAATTAGCGGCGCCGAATTTTAATTTATCTGTGATCTTGTATTTAAATCGATAGAAAGCGCCCTGGTGTATTGCTCCCGCAGATTTGCCATTGATCTTTACTTCCGTGTCCGTCATTGACCCTTCGAATACGATGTAAATTTCTTTGCCTTTCCACGATGCAGGTACATTGAAATTGTATTTATACAAACCCTGCTCATCTGCAAAGCGAAAATTTCTGCCGTAGGTTTTGTAATCCCTTCCGTAATTATATGCGCCAAAGCCCTGCTGTTCCCAATGCGAAGGCACTTGTATAGTAGTCCATTTACCGCTGTTGCGGCCGCCGGTGCAATAAAAATCCCATGTAGCTGTATTCTTACTATCTGTTCCCGACAAATAACGTATTTCTTTTTGCTGGGCACCAGCAAAAAAATGAATAAGCATCAAAAGAGGTAATAAACATTTTCTCATCAAATAAAGATTTGTGTTACGGCACCGATACTATTGCTTATCATTTATTACTAAGTGGCGTAAGCGTTACATCACCCAGCAACCCTGAAGGCATAGGCTTCCATTCAGCCGCAGTGAAGATTCCATTCTTTGCATTCTCCCGCCTGCGCGCCGGCATATTGGTATTGTAAAATATTTTCCAGGGAAGATTGTTCCGGTCCATGTAAGCAATGCGGTTGGCCATTAAATTAGCCACCACAATTTCCAGCTTGTTACTTTCCTTCAGTAAAGAGGATGGTATAATAGTTTGAAACGAAGGCCCGATCAAAGTGGCATGCTTCTTTCCATTTATAAATACCTCAGCGGTTTCATGCACTTTGCCAAGGTCAAGCAGCCATGCAGTTGCATTACCCACAGGCTTTTGAAACATTATAGAATACTTTGCTGTTCCTGAAAAATTCTTTACATCGTCGCCGCCAAATTCTGTCCACGATACCAGTTTGTCTATCGTCATGTTTTGTGGCATCACCGGTCCGCCAGAGAGAAATTCAACACTCCATGCGCCGGTAATTGATTGAGGATTTGCTGCCTTTTCGAAATATGCATAGCCCGCACCTGTTTTAGGCGTATTATATCCTTGCATTATAATCGATCCAAAAGGTTGCAGTTGCAGCCACACTTCCTTTTTCCCATTATTTACACGTGATTTCGCCAACCCGTTGCCGGCAGTCATGGCATCAAACAAACCCACCGATTTTGCAGTTGCATTCAGCGTTACCCAACCTTCAAAAAATTTATCTGTCCTGTTATTCACAAAATAAATGAAGCCGTCAGCGTTTTTGCGCCTGATGTATTGTAATCCTTTTGCAGAGAGATCTTCTTTTCTTGCTTTTGCTGCTGTAAGCATTGCATCCACATCTTCGCCTACATAAAAAGCGCCTTTACCAACTACTGCTTTTTTAAATTTGTGATCACCGGAAAAGCTCAATGAGGCTGTTAATTGCTGAAATAATTTTCTCCTGCTTTCCAACTGTGCAAGGCCAGGCACATCGGCAGGCATAGTTTTATAAACCACGATCTGTGCTCCTGCTTTTGCAAGGTCCATCAGCTTCTGCATACTCTTTTCTGAAATGAATTTATTGGCAGGCAGCAGGATGGTTTGATATTTATTTCCGCCCGATATTATGGAACTGCCTAAGGGCGTCATCTTTTGCAATTGCCTGTCAGAAAAGAAATCGAAGCTGTAGCCATTTTCCAGCATCCATTTTGAAACATGTTCAAAATCGGTTCCGGTAAAGTTCCGTTCCATGCCATCAAAATGCTGCAGCAACGGTCCGCCGGTTTGGGAATACCTGTCAACAATGGGATAATAAACCAATACATCGTTATCGGGCTTGCCGGCCTGTAAAAAAGATTGCACGCGGGTAATGTAATCGTTCAGCGTTTTAAAATCTTTCCACTGCGGGTTCACCTGTTGAAAATGTACCGCGGCATAAAACAACCATCCGGGCCAGGGCGCATCAGCGGGCGAGTATGCGGTGCCATGATAGAAAATATGATTCACGCCACCGAGAAAAAACAGGTCGATCGCTTTTTTTACATCACCCCATGAAGAAAGAAAATGCTCATTCAGCCAGGTTGCCGATTCAGAAGAAGCCAGCGGCTTGCCGGTAACGTTAGCTGCTGAAGTAGCGAACTTAAACCGTAAAATATCATCGCCCTCTGTTTCAGGAATATCAACCGCTGCATACAGGTCTAAAGTGTTTGCCGGTGAGCCGTGCGACTGGTTGCGCACCATCGCACCTTTTGTTGATCCCCATTTCTTCCATGCTTCTGTAAAATGCTGCAACAGCAATTCATCAATCACAGCGCGGTAATCATACAATACCCGGCTGTTCATATCAGCATCGGATTTTCCAAATAAGGCAGGCAGGTATGTCTGAAGATCGTAACCCTTTCTTTTTTTAAATTCCTGGACAAGCTTCGGCGTCCAGTTGGATTGTCCCCTGGCATCATCTACTTCATAGGAATCATTGAAGAATGCGCGCAGGTAAGAAATATCATATCCTTTGAAAGCTTCATCAAATTTTTTGAAATAGTTGGCAGATGCCTTGTCAGAGAAATGATCGATTGCATAACCTTCGCCCCCGGGCGCAGCACGCTCCACCATTTTACCATGCAGGTCTGTAAACAATGCGTAGAGCGTCCACTTTCCCTGTGGGGCGCGCCAAAACAATTTACCTGCAGCATTTGTATGTATCGTAATATCTATTGCTTTGCCATCATCTGCATAAGCCATCAGCAATTGCAGGGGTAGCTTGCGGGGATAAACTATCTGGTCCAATGCAAGCGACTGAAGATTTTTATTGCGTGAAACCGGCCTGAGAATGCTATCGATCGCTGCGGGTTTATTATTGGCAGTCCGTACAAATGCTTCCTGCGTGTACTCGATCGTTTCCGTGAAGGGTTCGCCGCCGGTAAGTGTGTAGGTCTTGTAATAAATTGTTTTGCTGGCATCATCATCTGTTACCCAGGGGCCGCCAAATGGCCAACCGGTGCCGTTTGCAAGGTCAACTCCCATGTTCAGGCGCTTCGATTCTTTCAATGTATGCACGAGCATCTGCATCCATTTGGGCGATAAAAAATCGATGAATTGATTTTCAAATCCGTAAATGCCGTAAATAGGTGTGATCTCAACGCCGCCAAGGCCGGCAGCCGCATACTGCTCTAAATTCAATGTAAGGTCTTTGGCATTTACTGCACTGCCTTCCCACCACCATCTTGTCCATGGCCTGGTTTGCTGCGTAACTGCAGGCCATTTCAATTGCGCATTTGCCTGCAACAAAAAACATCCGAGAGCAACAATCGTAAATAATCTTTTAAGCATCAATCGTATTTAATAACGCTTTTGAATTACTGTTTATCTATGCCTGCATTTCTTCGCTGATCAGCTTATTGCTTTTTGATCTCGACAGCATACACATTTTCCACTCCTTCAAAATTAGCCCTGAATATAACCCATTTGCCATCGGGGCTGAAGTGCACGTTCGGTTCAAGCCTGTAATTGTGGTGCTTCATGTTCACAAGGCGTTCTGAAACAAAATGATCGCCTTCGGGCCTGAACAAATAAATCCACATGCCGTCTTTGGCCCTTGCCACCTGGCCGGGATCGCCGCCATCTCCGCAAAACAATTGCTGATCGGGCGAGATATTAAAGTGTATTGACCATTCATCGCGCTGCAAAGCATATTTTTTTTCTTCTCCTGTTGTTACATCGGCGCCTGCTACAAAAAAAGTTTTGCTGCGCGGTTGCTGCAGATCGAACCATATCCTTTTGCCATCCGGCGAAAACCATTCATGCCCCGCGATCTCCATGTCCATGGTACGCTTGTGCATGAGCTTCACCTGTTTTGTTTTGGTATTGATGGTCCAGATACGGTCTACTTTATGCCAGGGGCCTTCGTGGCAGAACATCAGCAAAGAAGGATCGGTAGTTGAAAACTGCACATGGTTGAGCCAGGCGCTGTCTGTAAATATTTTATCGAGCTTTTTTGTTTTGATATCGATGGTGAACAATGTTCTCGGCAACTTTGCTTCGTAAATGAGGTTGAAATAGCTGCCCTTTTGGGGATTGTTTTTTAATATCTCTTTTTCCTTGTCGTCTGACTTTGCCCCTGCCAGCAAACTACCATCTGCATTCACCGTTGTAATGCTTGCCTTAAAGTCTTCAGGGAATACGTACACCAATTGTACTTTCTTCGTATGTGCATTCACTGAATAAACGCTGTCTTTTACCTGGTAATAGACCTCACCGCTTTTTTTATGAATGATCTCGCCATTCATTGGCGAAGCATGAAAAGTCAATTGTTCTGATTTAAGCGTAGCAAGATCGAGCAGGTGAATCTGCCTGTTCCTTGAATTGGAATTATATATTTCCTGCTTTACAGCGCTGCCTGAATCGCTTTTTGCAGTGCTGTAATACACCATTTTATTTCCGATGAAGGGATTGTTGTGGAAGTAAAAACTGAAATTACTTCCGTTGTTCCGGGTGAGTTTTATCAGCTTATGCTGCGTGTCTTTATCTATCCATTCGTCGGGCATTTTTTGCCCGCCCGTTTCCAAAACGTTTTGCGCGCTGGCCGAAAATGATACCAGCAACAACAAGAGGCTGAATTTCATTGTATCCATAATAAGCAATCAAGCAACGAAAAGTAGCTTTTTATAGCTGCAAACCGTCCTGATGCGTCATGCGGGGAGTAGTGGGTAGTGGGCAATTGTCAGTTGTCAGTTGTTAGTTGTCAGTTGTCAGTTATAATCGCAGACTGCAACTCACTACTGCCAACTCACTTACGCCTCAACCACTCCTCCGGCACCGGGATAATGCAAATGTTCATAGACCTGTTGTCTGCGGAAAGCATGGCGGATTGGATCTGTATCTTTTTGCCATCCGGGCTGAATGTAGGATGCGGATGGTCCGCGGCGGTTTGTTTGTGCCCCGCAGAAAGCAGGATCATTTCGCGGGTATGCCTGTCAATCAGGTAGATATTGCGCTTAAAATCATCGCCTACCGCCCACCTGCCGTCAGGCGAACCATGAACATGCCACAGGCCGCTGCCTTCCGGGGTTTGGCCGGCGATGATCATTTCTCTCGTACGAAAATTCACAATACCCAGGCCCGTTGGCTTTTCACGCGTGCCAGATGGCCCCCAGGCGGCTTCCTGGCCAGGATTTGCACCGCTTACCGGCGTACCTGGCGCAAGCGTGCTGCTGTCTGTTCCTTTGATCTTACGGTGTCCCATGATCGAAAAAGCCACCTCATCTTTTGTGATCACGGCTTCGTGTGTTATCCATTCATATTCCGACTCAGGATACAGGGGCCGCAGCCCTGTTCCATCGGCATTGACCGTCCAGATACGCTGTGGCGATTTACCGCCGGTCTCCCAGCAAAAAACGATCTCTCCCCGCACCCACGGATTGCTTTGCACATGCCCGATCTGAAAGGGAACAGATATAATGTATTTTAATTCGCCTGTTTTTACATGCATGCTCATGAGGCCCGCAGGTCCCGCGCCCATGTTGCGCGGACCAAAAGCATTTTCAAGCTTAACATCCCGCGGCAAATGTTTTGCGGCTTCTGTTTTACCAACACGGAAATACACAAGGTCTTCGTCAGCATCCAGCGCCATATCCCCGCCAGCTCCCAATTCGGCAGAGATGGTACCGCATACCCGCTGGTAAACCGAAGCAGGTTGCATAACTCCTTTTTTGCTATCACTGAATACTTTTTCAAGATCAACTTCCAGCACCTGCAACGCGCCGCCGCCACGACGCCGCTGTGCAGTGTCCGTGGAAACATTAGGCATGAAATACAACTTCATTGATTTTCTTGCTATACAAAGCATTCCCGTGTAACCGCCTTCGGTCACCTGTACAATATCGCCTGTCAGTTCATTTACGGCCAATGCCTCGTTGCGTGCGCGGGCAGAACGAAAAATGAGCCATTCGCCATCTGCTGTCCATTGTGTATGTGTAGGATATATCTTGGAATCACCAGCAGCGGAACTGGTAAGAAAGGTCAGCATCGTTC
>JBAVMD010000193.1:0-16446 GCA_049689695.1 Chitinophagaceae bacterium
GTATGGCAGAAAGCAAAACAAAATGCTTTCTATCGCGGTGTGCCTTTCATCTGGTGCAGCAATAACCTTACAACTTCTTTCGCTATTCAATGCTATTGGTACCGCTCGTTAACCGGCGATCAGTCAGTCGCAGAACTGGAGCAGGCAAATTTCGATTGGCTGTTCGGCTGCAATCCATGGGGAACCAGCTTTGTTTATGGCCTGCCTTCCTGGCAGGATACACCCACCGATCCGCATTCTGCTTTCACGCATTTAAAAAAATATCCCATAGATGGGGGGTTGGTAGATGGTCCGGTTTATGGAAGCATCTATAAAAAACTCATCGGCATCACGCTTTATGAGCCGGATGAATATGCTGCGTTTCAAAGCGATCTTGTTGTGTATCATGACGATTACGGCGACTATAGCACCAACGAGCCTACTATGGACGGAACAGCTTCGCTGATCTATTTGCTTGCAGCGAAGGAAGCGGAGAAGAATGTGGCTGTAAAAAAAAAGCGAATTCCCGTGAAGGGCGAGTGGGAAGTGGGGAGTGGCGAGTAGGGAAACAACAAGTTTTTAAGGGTGCTATCATACGTGGCGATACTACGCAGAAAAAAATCGCGCTTGTGTTTACCGGCGATGAATTTGCAGAAGGTGGGCAAACCATTCTCAATACACTGCGGCAACGTAAAATAAAAGCTTCGTTCTTTTTTACCGGCAGGTTCTACCGCAATCCTGCTTTTGCAAATATCATTCGTCAGCTAAAAAAAGATGGTCATTATTTAGGCGCGCACAGCGATGCACATCTGTTGTATTGCGACTGGGCAAATCGCGACAGCCTGCTGGTTACCAAAGAACAATTCATTTCCGACCTTTTAAAGAACTATAATGAACTGGAACGCTTCGGCATTCAAAAACGCGATGCGCCTTATTTTCTGCCGCCTTATGAATGGCATAACGATACAATTGCCGCATGGACCAATCAACTGCAATTACAGCTCATTAATTACACACCCGGAACGCTCTCACATACAGATTATACCACACCTGCCATGAAAAATTACCGCAGCAGCGATGCGATCCTGCGCTCAGTATACAATTATTCAACCCAACAAACCTCCGGGCTTAATGGATTTATGCTGCTGATGCACATTGGCGCCGGCCCCTCAAGAGAAGATAAGCTATATAACAGGCTGAACGAATTACTGGACCACCTTTTACACGAAAAATATGAGCCTGTAACTGTAAATAATTTATTGAAGGACTAAGTTTAATTTATAAATGTTCTTATCTTCATCAACGAAGCATCTTCCACATACTTCGCTTTCCCTCTGATCTTGATTTTTTACACCGTTCCTCAATATCCTTTTAATCAATACCGAACCTTTTGATTTCTGTTCTGCACTGGTAAAGTCAGCTGAGTAGCTTTCATTATATTATTGTTTGTCATTAAAACCATCGTATGGCGAAGATCACACCAATACGCACGGACCTCTTTCGTTTTGTAACACTCCGCACTCCCCAACTTATCTCACAGGAAAAAAAAGAATTTGCTTTTATTCACCACCCTGCACCGAACAAAAGCGTTTTCCTCAAGGGCGATAACAATTCAGGCGACCTGCAGGAAGTAAGGGCCGGGATCGTACAAATAAGCCGGGGATTTAAAGGCTTTCGTAATTACCAGGAAGTAATAGCTATTAGTCCGGAAATGTACCGGTTTTCTTCCTGGCTTATGAAGCACAGGAACGATTCAACTGCAGACAATCTGAAACAGCA
Organism: Chitinophagaceae bacterium; assembly: GCA_049689695.1. GTDB lineage: Bacteria > Bacteroidota > Bacteroidia > Chitinophagales > Chitinophagaceae > DASPKM01. The sequence goes on from JBAVMD010000193.1 coordinate 1,759, forward strand.
GGTGCAGAGTGCAGGCAGCTTAAAAGAACAGGAAGTGCTTACATTATGGGATAACCTCATGCACCAGACCGTTGCCAAAACTTCAAAGCATGTGCGGCAGGCATGCATCCAGATGATAATCGCCAACAATTTTGTTGAAGTGATGAAAAAAGGCCGGTTAAAAGACCTTGCCGAACAGTTGATTGAAACACCAAGACGTCCGCTAGCACCCACCGCTGACGAACGCGCACAACTTTTAGTAAGAAGGCTTGCCAAAGCAAAAGTAGTATTGCCCATGGCCTTCAGCGTAGCCCGTGAAACAGATGAATCCAACGATGCAGTAAAACCGGGCGCGCATACCGGTTTGGTTACAAGTCATGAAAGCCAGGTAAACATCAGCCAGGTAGATAACATGGTTAAAGTGAACACAGAACTAAAAAGCATCCGGCCTGTGTCAACTTCTAAAGAAAGCCTTTCCAGGAAAAGAGGCCCCGGCATTCCAGTTTCAGAATTAAAGAACAACCCTTTACTGAAAGTTTCGGCTGCCACCGGTTCATTGATCAAAGCATTGCCTGCATCAGACAAAACAGTAGATGACATAAGCACTGAGCTCAGCCACGAAATCAGGAAGCTGCAAAGCCAGGGCCGCCCGCACAGGAAAAAAGGAAGAAAGATCCTGGTATCGAGAGGAAATATTATTCACAACAAACCAGATGATCTTTTCAATTACACGCTTTCCTTTAGGGAAAATGAATTGAATGCTTTAGCAGAAAAGAAAATGCCTTCTTCAGTTTATATGACCATGAACCCGGGCCATAAAAACGCGTATGTAAATGCCGCTGATTATAGCCTTACTCTTGGTGATCGTGTCATTAAATCGAACGAAGTAGAAGTATTGAGCAACAATGGTGATTACATGCATGTGAAACTTTTTCCTGATCAGCAGATCGATATTAAAGACAATACCTCCGGAGTGCTGAAAGGAACATTGGAACTTGACAATGGAACGAAACTCTCTCTCGATACACCGGTGAATGCTAAAAACAAGTACACCAACAGCAAGGCAAAAACTGTTACCAACCCTGGAGTTGTTCCTCCGCCTGCTCCCGGGCCCATTTCGCCAAAAGTGGAATTGTATGGCGTAAGCAATATCGGCATCGGGGTACTGAGAAAAGTTGAGCAGGAAGTTTGTTGCTATGTACCCGGAGAAGTATCGCGCATTGAAAACATCATGGCCAGGGAATACAAAGAGCGTCACACCAGGAGTTTGGTGAGTACAGAAACAACCGAAGAAACAACTGTTGAAACAGAAACAGAAAATCTTACAGACACTGCAACAACAGACCGCAACGAAATGCAGACAGAAGTTGCACAGGTGCTGAACGACGATAACTCTACATCCATGGGCGGATCATTGGGCGTTTCGGGTACGGCTTTCGGCGCAACAGTAAATGCGGATGCTTACATCGATTCTACTTCGTCCACTTCCTCTTCAATTTCTGATTCAGCGGCAAAAAGCTATGCTGAAGAAATTACGGAACGCACACTGGAAAGGGTTGTTCAGAAAACAACGGAAAAACGCACCAGCCGTATGCTGCAGGAATATGAAGAAAACAACCGGCATGGATTCGATAACCGTACGGGCGATAAGCATGTAACCGGCGTGTACCGGTGGATAGATATTGTATACACCAACCGGCTTATCAATTATGGCAAGCGTCTCATGTACGAGTTCATGCTGCCGGAGCCCGCATACTTTTTTAAACAGACTTTGGATAAACTGGCAGAACAGGCTGGCGCCGCTGCAAGCGATACCGTTGTGCTGGAAGAACCGTTGTCGCCGGCAGAAAATGAAATTATGGGTCCGGAGAGTTTTGTTGAAGATACCTATCTCAATTTCGGCCGGCTGTATAATGTGACCATAGCCGCGCCTCCTGAACTCATTGCCCCTGTTACAGGGAGCTTTGCTCCTATAACATCGCCCGATGGAAAAGATAAGTCGTATGATTTTGATTTGCCTATTCCGCCGGATTACGAGGCAACTTCTGCCGACGTAAATTTCACACTCAACTATAACTTCGGTACCACGGAAAAGAAAACCGAGTTCAGAGTTACTGTAGGAGACAAAAGCCATGAAGTTCCTAAGGACAGGTTCAAAGAAAACAACACAGGAACAGGAAAGGATGATCTCAACGGTGGTTTTGAACCTGGTTTTTCATCTCCCTGGAGCCCTACGCTGCCCATACAGGTAAATTGCAAAAACGTACACTCTTTTGTAGTAAATGTGGCCGCGAATGTTTCCGTTAAGCTCAGCGTAATGAGCGCATGGCAGGATAAGGCGTATGACCAGGTAGTGCGTGCTTATGAAGTCCAGCTTGCGGCTTATAATGATTCGTTACAGAAAGCAACCGAAGAATCAGAAGCTGTAAAAGATACCGAAAGCGGCAAACATGAATCGTTCAACCGCAAAGTGGAGCAGCGTGAAATACAAAGGCTTTGCATTGAGATGATGACGAAACCATTTGGCATTAAGATGGGAAAGAATTTTTATACCGACGGAAACTGTGTGCCTTCGCTTAAACAAACCAAAGCACTGGAAAATTATGCCTCGCATGTAAAATTCTTTGAACAGGCATTTGATTGGGAAAATATGTCGTACCTGTTTTACCCTTACTACTGGGCGGCCAAATGCGACTGGATAAACCTGCTGCAATCTGAATATGCGCCTGATCCTGTTTTCCAGGCTTTCCTGCAAAGCGGCATGGCGCGTGTAGTGGCGCCCGTTAGACCGGGTTTTGAGGATGCTGTTTTATATTATATGGAAACCGGCGATATCTGGAACGGCGGCGACCTGGTGATGGAAACAGGGGATGACCTTTATTTATCCATTGCTGAAGAGCTGCAGGAAATAGAAGGATTTGTAGAGAAAGAATGGCAAAGCCGCGTGCCTACCTCGCTTACCATCGTACAGGGTGAATCTGTTTTCCTGGAAGATGAAGGCCTGCCTTGTTGCGAGCATATTGAAAATGCGGAGAGCACAACAAAACTTGTTTCCTCTAACAATGTTTTAAGCGGTGCAAAGTAACAACTCACCATATTTCCCCGGAGGTTTGCCATCTTATCGCTTTACCAGCGGTTTAGCGGGCAGTCCGCTCAAAACAAGCGGCGAAGAAACGCAGAAACTTTTTTTTGACGGTGCAGACAGCTACTATGTAAATGGAGTTGAAATAATATATGAGAACGATGTAAGCCCCGGGGTAATAGCAGAATTGTTTGAGTTCGAAAAAAATAATACAAGCGCTTTGTATGAAGATGAGCCGGTGGCTTCTCCTTATTCCGTAAAAGTTTTTGTATCGAAAGATGATAGTTACCTGCGGCAGGCATTCGATAAAACGGAGCCGCTGGCCAACGAGGTATGTATTTTCCTGGAAGACAACAGCACAGACTATATAAGCGGCGGATCAGCTTATGTAAAAGTGGGTGACAACCTCAGAGAAGATCTCACCAGGCTGCGGGAGATAGCGAAGACGGAAGCGGACAATATGCAATACTTCAGCTTCATTAATGACAATAATGAAACGGACCTCAGCATTGATTTTACGCAAGACCAGATAGAGGAACTGATAGCAACAGGCGAAATATCTAATGCTGTAAGAACAACCATCATCGGCATTGTGCAGGTGATCAATTTCGGCTCGTTCATATTAACGCCTATATATAAAATTCTGGGCGATGGCATTTCCGCCGTAACAGGCTTCCTCAGGAAATACATAAAATTGCAGGATCACCACTGGGACCCTGAAGCTGCGCAGGGAAATCGCTTTGAACCGTTCTTTTGTCCCATCGCCAATGAATTGGTAGATACTTATGAATGGGCTGCTGAAGCAATGGCGGAAAAAGTTCATGTTGAATTACTGAAGCAACTGGAGCTTTGGAAAAACAGCTTCCATTCATCCTGGAATACTTATTCAAAATTATCAGGCGGCAAGTATGCGATACCCGAGGGAATTACGCTTTTCCTGAAGAAGTGCGAAGAAAGGATTATTCAACTGATAGATCAGCAGCAGGTGAATATAGAATTTATGTTGAAAGTTTTTATATCCATCGGCGAAAAATTCATCAATGCAGTGAATGCTTTTTACTGCGGGCTCTGGAACTCTCTCGTAGAAGCAGTACTTGGCATGGTTGATACGGTTGCCTTTATTTTCAAAGGCCTTGCGCTTATTGGCGATGCTATAGTGAATGCGCAAACTTTAGTGCCGCAGGCATTGGAACTGATGGATGAGTTGATACAGGCAATGATGCGAACAGATTATTCCGAACTGATCTCCGCCGCCTGCAAGGCCATACAGGACCAATTGGCCACCATTGATTTTACAACAATCATAGGATCTATCAGCGTTGAAAAAACGGCTTATTTTCTCGGTGCATGCATCGGATACATAGTAGAGATAGTTGCCGGCATCATCTATTCAGGAGGTTTGGAAGCGCTTGCTTCCACGCTGCGCAGGTTTGGCAAAGTGGGGACTGATGTACTTCAATTTGTGACTGCTTCAACTGCCAAAACATTCGGTGAAATTGTTGCCTTATCTGCGGATTCTATGATAGCTATTGTAAGAAAAGTAGTCGACCTTTTGAAAAAAGGAAAGGATGAAGTGGTAAAATTCATCAATGATATTTTCCAGATCATTAAGAAAGGCGCAAAACTTACCGACGAAATAATATTAGAGATCATGAAAAAATTCGGCTTTACCAATGTTGAGAAACAGCTCATCGATGATTTGGGAATGGCATTCGTAAATTATTCAGGCGATGCCTGTAGCATCTGCAAAAAAACACCTTAACGGATGATTTCGTCATTTATACCTGCATTGTATACACGATTGAAGTTATTTCTTTCAATCCGCCGGCTATCGCTTTATGTTCATTACTCTTTAAAGTTTACAGTACGTAAAAGAAGGGACGGCATTTACCTGGGGTGCTTTAAAGTATTGCTTACAGGCAAGGAAGATTATGAAGTATTGTACAATGGCCTTACATTCTGGACCAAGAGAGATGAAGATCAGTTTGAATTCTTTTTAAGAAAGATCCGGGATAACGGAGGCATGGAGAGGTTTGAAACAAAAGCAGACAACCTGTTTGCAGAGATCACCCCGGACACAATGGATTTTTTAAAGGACAGCGGCTATGGCTTTGATTTTTACGATAGCAATGCGCGGCTGCTTCCCACCAACACCGATCTGTTCTTTATCGGTAAAAGAAACTCGCCCAACATTGTGATAGCAAGACTGGGAACGCAGGAAGTTGAAACGTTCATCCGCTTTCATCGCCTTACAAATCGTGAGAAATCCAATGCGCTGAGAAACATCATTCAGCAAAAACTTAATTCACCCAACAGGTTTAATCCAAAGCCCAGTGAACTCATTTTTGGAGAAACCATACCGGTAAGCAAGAACGGCCTTGCGCCGGATTATAATGCTGATGCAATGGAACCATTCCTTTATGCCGGCGACAAACGTAATGCACAGATAAAAATAGAAATGTCGGGCAATATGGATGAAGATTTCCGGCGTGCATTCAAGGTGGCTGATGTGGATATGAGCGATCCCACGCTTCAGTATTTTGTGTGGCATCATCTTGATGACCTTACATTCGATAGCAACGGCCTTGCAACATGCACTATGCAGTTGGTGAATAAAGCATATCACAAGCAGGTGATCCTTGCTTCATTAAAAGGATTGATAGACCCCACGCTTGATCCATTGATTGCAGGCAGGCATATCGGCAGCATAAGCCTGTGGGAAACAGCATACCTCGTATACTACAAGTGATTACTTAAAACATCAATTCCTTCACCTTCTCCTTATCTTCCTTTTCTTTCTTAAGATCGAACATAGTGCCGAACACATGGTCCCAGATGGTAGTGCTTACACCGAACCCTCTCTGCTCGTTCTTGTAATGATGCAGGTGATGATTGCGCCAGAGCGGCTTCATCCATCTGAAAGGGGGATTCCATGCGTGTATTGCGTAATGCATGGTGCCATATATGAGATACCCGAGAATGAAACCCGGGAAGAACATAAATACACTTCTGCCCATGGCCAGGTACATCAGCGTAAATATGATGGACGAAATGATCAGGCTTGGAACGGGAGGCATGAACAGCCTTTCCTTATCTCTCGGAAAATGGTGATGGTTGCCATGCATCACGTAAATTATTTTCTGGGTCTTTTCGCTTTCAGACACCCAATGAAACACATAACGATGCATGATGTATTCAAACAAGGTCCAGAATAACATGCCGGCAAGGAATAAAAGCGCAATTCGCGCCGGATTATAGCCAAATTCAACGGCTGCATAATAAGGCAGACCAGCAAATACAGGCAGATAAATACCCCAGATCACCAGGGGATGCGTTTTGGTGAGCATTTCCAGGTATTGGCTCTTGAACAACTGCGCCTGTCCTTTGTTATGGATCTTTTCAAAATGCATGAGGCAAAAATAACGGTTTTATTGTTTATCTAAAATTCCATCAACCGTATTGACCATCAATATAAAACATGCTAAAAAAATGCAAAAAAATCGGTAGTATACGAATGTCGTCGTATATTGGCCGGCCTAACTGACACTCATGAGGAAATTATTATTGGTAAGCCTGATCTTGCTGGCAGCATCTTCGGCCTGGTCGCAAGGCACTATTAAAGGAAAGATCGTTGATTCCCTCAACCGTCAGCCACTCGGACTGGCCACAATTACCGTATTTAAAGCCAACGATACTTCACTAATTACTTACCGTCTCAGTACCCCTGAAGGGGAATTTAAGGTGCCCGGCCTTCCGCTGGACATTGAGTGCAGGGTAGTAATCTCCTTCTCAGGATACAGGGTAATGCGACAAACCTTTACTTTATCAAAAGAGAAAGAATTGCTGGAATTGGACACCATCCGGCTTGCTCCTGACGGTAAATCGCTGGATGAAGTGCTGGTGATAGCTGAGCGTCCGCCGGTGAGCGTTAGAAAAGATACCATCGAGTTCAATGCTTCAGCCTTCAAGACACTCCCGACCGCTCTTGTTGAAGACCTGCTGAAGAAGCTGCCCGGCGTACAGATAGATGCTGATGGCAACATCGTTGTGAACGGCAAGCGCGTGAACAGGATATTGGTAGATGGTAAAGAATTTTTCGGTAATGATCCTAAAATGGCTACGCGTAACCTGCCAGCCAATATGATCGATAAGGTACAGGTAACGGAAGATAAAGATGAAGCAGAGCTGAATCCTGACAAGCCAAAAGGCGACCTGGGACAGGTGATCAACCTCAGGCTCAAAAAAGGCGTTAAGCAGGGATGGTTCGGTAAGGCTTATGCAGGCGCAGGAACCGATGATCTTTACGAAGCAGGTTCTATCATCAATCTTTTCAGGGATACTTTGCAGGTTAGCCTGCTCGGGTTTACTAACAACCTCAATCGCGCCGGCTTTGGCTTTAACGATATCCGTCAGCTCGGAGGCTTTGAACGCAGCGGTATCAATATGATGATGATGAACAGCAATGGCGGCGTTGCCGTTAACGGCATTTCATTCGGCGGCACCGGTGAAGGCATCAACCGCTCTACGGGCACAGGGTTCAATATGAACCATGTGCTGAAGAATGGCTTTACGCTCAACACGCAATATTTCTATGGACGTACCAGGAACGACATTGCAGAATTGAACAACCGCCAGCAGTTCATTGCAGATACCATTTTTAATACACGTACCACACGCGATGAAGTGTTTGAAACAAGAAATCACAGGATTGGTTTTGGACTGAAAGGAAAGATCGACTCGCTTACGAGATTGGAATTTAAACCTAACCTGGTATTTGGTAACCAGCAAAGCAGCCGGTTTACCGACATCGTGAATTCAAATAATTATGAAGGATTGCTGAGCACCGCAGATAATACGCAACGCATATCAGGCAAGGATGTTTCTTACAACCACAGCTTCCTGTTCTTCAAAAATTTTAAAAAGAAAGGCAGAACGCTCAACGTAACCAATTCACTTAATTACGGCAGGCAGGAAAATGATCAAACCAATGATGTGCTGTATACTTTCTACGATCTGCTGGATACTACCAACAGCAGGCTTGACCAACTGCGCGACCGCGACCAGCGCAATTTCAACACGCAGCTCAGTGGTGCTTTCATGGAGCCCCTCACCAAAACACTTTCATTGCGCGTAGGTTATGGCCTCACTTATTTTAAAAGCCAGGACGACCTGGGCACTTTCAACAAATCGAATGGCAGCGTAAAATATGATCTGTTCAATCCAACACTAAGTAATGGTTTTGACCGGAGGAGCTGGCGCAGCAATTTGTCTGCAGGCCTTAACTGGAAGCATAAATCGTTTAGCGTTACCGCCCAGGCAAGCTGGCTTACACTGGACATCTTCAACACCTTCATTGGCGGCAACGAAGTAAACCAGCATTTCAGGTACATTTTGCCTAACCTGAGCATAAACTGGAAAGAGCTGAGCTTTGGCTATACTGTTTCAGTTTCTCCGCCTGATATTAACGATGTGCAGCCTGTACCGGATAATTCCAATCCTTTATACATTCAATATGGTAACCCGGAGCTTAAACCTGCTACCAGCCATAACCTGAACCTGAACTTCTTTAAAAGCATTCCGCAAAAAACATTGTTCGTAAACGCTTATGTAAATGCGAACATGCGCAATAATTCCATAACCCGCGCACGCACGCTTAACCCGGATGGCTCGCAGATCACGCGGCCGGAGAATGTAGATGGCAATTATGATCTTTATTCAAACCTGTTCATTAACAAGCAATACAAACTGAAAAAGAATTTTCAGTTCAGTTTTGGAGTAGGATACAACGTTAACTACAACAGGAACTTTCTTATCGTAAATGATCGCAGGGGTTATGCAAAAGGATTCAACTTCCGCCCGCAGGGCAGCCTGGGCCTCAACTGGAAAGATGTTATTGAATTGAACATGAGCCACAGCCGCGGGTTCGGACAATCGAGATATGAAAATCCTGATTTTACAGACATAGATTACAGCACGCACAATACCAATGGCGAGCTGGTCATTCGATGGCCCAGGAGAATTGTATGGGAAAGCTCAATCGTATACCGCTATACTTCGCAAGTGGCGCCCGGCATACAGAAAACATCAGCGCTCTGGAATGCAGGTGTTACATTCCTTTTCCTAAAAGATCAGAAAGGACAACTCAAGCTCTCTGCTTTCGACCTGTTGAATGAGAACATCAACATGTTCAGGTATACGTCTGAAAACTCAGTGATAGATCGCCAGATCAATATTCTGCAGCGCTATTTGCTGCTTACATTCACGTATAACATCCGCACTTTTAAAGGTGGAAAGGTTGGGGGAAGTGAGAGATTTTTTAGATTCTAAAAAATAAGGCACAAGGTACAAGGGACAAGGGACAAGATAAGGCAACAAGGGGCTTCCTCTTAACTTGCTTCTTGTACCTTGTGCCTTGTGCCTTCTCCCATGTGCCTTACGTTTTACGTCTAAAACTTCTCCATTATTCCCAATCCAAACAAAGCAAAATCATACTTCACCGGATCATTGGAATCCAATTTTTTTAATTGCGCAGTAAGTTCCAGGGCAGCCTGCCAGTCTGTTTGCTGGCGGTCGAGCAATTTAAACCGCTTTGCAACGCGAGCAACATGCAGATCGATAGGACACACGAGTTGAGAAGGCTTTATCTGCTTCCATATCCCAAAGTCAACACCTGCCGCATCCTTGCGCACCATCCAGCGAAGGAACATGCTCAGCCGCTTACAGCTTGACTTTTTTGATGGAGAAGCAATGTGCTTGCGTGTGCGCGGAGGCACATGTTCCAACGAAAAAAAATAATGATGAAATCCTTCCAGTGCATTGCCGGTATCTACATCGCCGGGCTGCATCCATTTTGTAAACGCAGTTTCCAGTGAGGCATTGGCCCTGTAATGATGTTGCAGTAAGGAAACGAAATACAGCAGGTCTGTATCGTTAAACGTCCTGTGCTTGAAGCCAAGCAATTTCTTGAGGTGTTGCTCTTCGTGGTATTTAATAAAATTAAAGGGTGCATTGTCCATGCGCTGCATCAACTCTCCGCACTTCTTAATAATGCCGGTACGATTACCCCAGGCAAACACTGCTGCAAAAAAACCTGCTATTTCCCTATCCTGCTTGTTGACGAAAGCATGCGGTATGCAAACAGGATCATTCTTTATAAAAGATGGCTGGTTGTATTCTTCTGCTTTGCGGTCGAGAAATTCCTTTAATGATGGTTTGGTCATTGGGTCATCAGGTCAATCAGTCATAAAGCTATCCTATCGCCTGCGCAAGGTCTTCCATCAGGTCATCTGCATCTTCTATCCCTACGCTGAGCCTTATCAATGAATCAGTCAGGCCGTTCTTAATTCTTTCTTCGCGTGGAATAGATGCATGTGTCATAGAAGAAGGATGATTGATGAGCGATTCAACTCCTCCTAAACTTTCAGCCAGTGAAAATAATTTTGTAGAGGAAAGCACTCTCTTTGCTTCATCCACACTATCGTCTTTCAACGTAAAGCTCAGCATGCTGCCGAATGCGCGCATCTGTTTCTTAGCGATAGCGTAGCCGGGATGGTCTTCGAAACCGCACCAATATACCTTCCCTACCTTAGGATGATTGCGAAGGAAGTGCGCAATCTTTTCGCCGTTCTCACAATGCCTGTCCATGCGCACGTGCAAAGTTTTTAACCCGCGCAATACCAAAAAACAATCCATTGGTCCGGGCACTGCACCGCAGCTTTTTTGAATGAAGTAGAGCTTCTCGCGCAAATCTGCATCGTTCATCATTAAACAACCTTGAATCACATCGCTGTGGCCACCGAGGTATTTGGTTGCAGAGTGCATTACAATGTCTGCACCAAGGTCAAGCGGATTCTGCAAATACGGGCTTGCAAAAGTATTGTCAACGGCCATCAGTATATTATGCTGCTTTGCAATTGCGGCAACAGCGGCAATGTCTATAATGTTGATGAGCGGATTGGTTGGTGTTTCCGTCCAGATGAGCTTTGTGTTTTCATTAATATGTGAAGCGATGTTGTTTGGATCTTCCATATTCACAAAATGAAACTTCAGGCCGAATTTCTGAAACACTTTGGTGAACAGCCTGAAAGTTCCGCCATACATATCGTTGGCAGCTATCACTTCGTTGCCGGGCTCTAACAGTTTTACTACAGCATCAGTTGCAGCAACACCGCTGCTGAATGCTAATGCATACTTCGCATTCTCAATAACAGCAAGTGCATCTTCCAATGCTTTACGCGTTGGGTTTTGCGAACGTGCATATTCATATCCTTTGTTTTTTCCCGGCGCTTCCTGTACATAGGTAGAGGTCTGGTAAATGGGCGTCATGATAGCACCCGTTGAAGGATCAGGCTCCGCGCCTGCATGTATATATTTGGTGGCTCTTTTCATGCTGTATGATTGTGAACGAAGTGTAAAAAAAATTTATCAGGGCACAAAGATGTGAAATATCCCGCATTTGCTCCGGGCAATCATCATTTTCACCCGTGATTTATACCGCTTCAGCAACTGTATTTGCTGCCTGAGCGGTTGTTCCAGTTTAACAAAAACTTAACCGGGGGTACATACAAACCCTGTAACATCTCTGAAACGCTGCACTGTCGCGGGTTTCAGGTCAACCAATTAACCTTGAGCAACCCCTTTATGCGAAGAATTTCGTAGATTAAATAATAATAATACCGGCAATCCCAATTGTATTGACATGCACCTGTAACTCTGATACATTTACATCGTTATACAAGTGAAACAAAAAACATCTTAAAAAGTAGAGCCATGAAAAAGTTACTTGCCTTTGGAGTTTGCCTCGTGCTGCTGACCGCATCATCCTTTGCAAACGTTGATCCCACAGTTGATAATGTTAATGAAAAAGTTTTACGTGCCTTCCAGGGAACTTTCCCGTTAGTGGATGAAGTGAAATGGAAAGAGTACGACAACTATTACACCGTAAGCTTTAAACAACAAACTATTCAAAGCGAAGTCAGGTATGATAAAGAAGGAAACTTCTTAAGCTCTCTTCGCTATTACAAAGAAGACATGCTTCCTCTTTCCGTTCTGCATCAGATCAAAAAGAAGTATCCAACAAAGACCGTCTTTGGTGTTACAGAACTGATAGTTGGTACAGATGTAGCTTATTTTGTAAAACTTGAAGATGAAAAGACCTGGTATACTATTAAATCAGACCAACAGGGCAATTTATCAGTATATGAAAAACTGAGGAAGAGTTGATCATCCTGGCAGCGAACCTGCCGAAAGGTACCACCAATCAACATTATCAGCCACATGAGATTCATGCGGCTGAATTTTTTTATCAACCGCCTCTGGCCTGAGTATGTGTTGTGATACAAGATTGCGTTTAGCTTCCTGTATTAACTCCATTACTTTCCTGTTACCCATCCATTCCTTTTGCGGAGGTTCGAATCCTATCTTATCCGTTCTCCAGCATATTTCCTGTGGCAGCGATGACTGCATGCTCTTGCGCAATATCCATTTAGAATACCCATCTCTTATCTTGAGCTCAGCAGGAAGCGAAAAGCAAAATTCAGCTAAGGTGTGCGAGAGGTAAGGCAGGCGAACTTCGCAACCATGCGCCATGCTGTTGCGATCAGCATACCTCAGCAATTCGTTCAAACCAAAACGCCGTGTATCGAAATAAAGAATATCGTTCAATGTTCTTACCACCGGCTTCCTGATCATGGAAGGATCAAAATAGGCCTTGCGAAATTCAGGTGAGATATCCGTGTTAGACAATATGCGCTTCTGCACCCTTTTTTCAAGCTGCGCAGCCGCTTGCTTAGGGAACCATGCAGCAACATAATTTTTCCAACCCCATTCTACCTGTGTCTTATTTTTCTTTAACTGACCGATAGCTGTTCGCAGGCTGCCGGGCTTATTGTGCACGAGTTCCTGCAGATACCAATGCAGGTGTTTATTATATCCTGCAAGCAATTCGTCTGCGCCCTGGCCGTCCAGCAATACTTTAATACCCTCCTGCTTTGCCAGCTGGTATACCCTGTATTGTGCATACACGCTGGCAGAGCCTACGGGTTCATCCTGGTGATGCAGAAATCGCGGAAGGTCCGTTGCAAAATCTTCCACGCCCGGTACAGTTACATACTGCTGCAGTTTGAACTGCTGTGCAACACGTTGCGAGAAACGCGACTCATCTTTCTGAAAACCTGGAAATACTGCACTGAAACATTTGTAACTATTGCTGGAAGCCGCGATGCTACTGGCTACTGCCGCAATCGATGAGCTGTCGAGGCCCCCGCTAAGGCTGGTTCCAACCGGCACATCGCTGCGAAATCTTTTATCGATAGATTCTTTGAATAAAGCACTGAATTTTTCAACAGCATCTGCTGCGCTGATATTTTGCTGTGCGTTTTTATCAATGTCCCAGTATGGCTCGATAGCTGTTTGCTGCATGCCGGGACTTGTTTGAAATACCATGAAGTGCGCAGGTGGCAATTGACGTATTTGCTTATCGAATGTAATGGAAGCTTCTGATGGATCGCTGGTGAAACCATTCGTAAGAAACAGCAGTAATAATTTTTCATTTTGCTGTTTTTTAAACCCTGCTGCATAAAATGCTTTCATTTCAGAAGCAAACCACAGGCTACCGGTTTCTTTTTCGTGCAGGTAGTAAAAAGGCTTTTCGCCAAACCTGTCTCTTGCAGCATACAGATGTTTCCTTTTTTCGTCCCAAATGGCAAATGCAAACATGCCGTCGAAGTGCTTTACGCAGTCTTCCCGCCAGCAATCGTAAGCCGCAAGTATTACTTCGGTATCGGATTGAGTAAAGAATGCATAGCCTTGCTGTTGCAGTTCTTTTTTCAGTTCAAGATAATTGTAAATCTCACCGTTGTAAACAATGCTAAAGCGCTCCAGGTAATGCATTGGCTGAGCCGCAGCCTGTGTAAGATCAATTATAGAAAGTCTGCGGTGGCCGAGTCCGACGCTTGCATCTGCATTGATCCAGAAATCATCTCCTTCGGGACCGCGATGCGCGATGGCATCGGTCATTTGTTTTAGTTGTTCCCTGCTTACGCGGTGAGAATGGGGGGAGATGATGCCTGCTATGCCACACATGGTGGCAAGATACAGGAAAGAAGGCACAAGGGACAGGGGCAAGGCACAAGGTACAAGGTACAGGGGTACAAGAAACAAGGCACAAGGTACAAGAAGAAAGGTAAGACATAAGGGAGCCCTTATCTTGCTTCTTGTACCTTGTCCCTTGTACCTTCTTACAATGAAATTGGAAGCCTTACTACCACATCATCCCATGCCGCGGCCAGGTTAAAGCTGCCATTTACTTTTTCAAATGTTATAGCAAGCGCTTCGAGGTTCTCTGTATTTTTTTGTACCGGTACATCGGTACGTACCACATCTTTCTTAGCATCGTATTGAAAAGATCCCCAGGTATCTGTTTCAGCGTTCAGGATCATGGTCCATTTATCAGGAGTAGCGATGGCATATAATGAGTAGCGGCCTTTTTTTATTTTTTTGCCGCCGATCTTTACGTCCCTGAAGAATTCAACTTCTGTGGCTTCATTAGCTCCCAGCCGCCATACTTTTCCGTATTCAACCAGCTCGCCAAAAACGGTACGTCCGTTTTTCTGCGGCCTGCTGTATAC
>JBAVMD010000194.1:0-3644 GCA_049689695.1 Chitinophagaceae bacterium
GTACAGCGCGGTGGAGCGATGATCATACTAAAGGAGGTTGGTGTTGATCCCGTGCCGAACTACACCCGGGATATCAAAAAAGGCATTGCCCGTTGGGACGCTTACATTCATGTTCCTGATCCCGATGCACTGGCAGCAGAATTCTCATTGCGCAATGTCGATTTTTTTCAGCCACTCACGGATAATGGCGATGATGGCTTGCGTGGATTTGAAGTGGAGGACGCTGACGGTTATATATTGTTCTTCGGGCGTCCTCAGTATGGGTAGTCCAAACTCAATTCAGTATAATCATTACCGCTTCACAAACCGCATAACCAACTCCTGCGATGCTGTCTTAACCCTGATGACATACGTACCCGAAGCATATTCATTCAGTGCAATTCTTTCCGTTGCGGTGCCTGCGGGCAACACGAGCCGCTTCAATAACTTACCTGAAGTATTAAATATTTCCAGCGTACCATTTTCGCTAACATCACTACGCTGCAATGTAATTACATCACTGGCGGGGTTGGGATAAAGCAAAACATTCATTTCATTCATTTGATGAATGCCGACAATTGCAGAGTAACAGGCTTTGCCGTTGTTGTCAACCTGTTTAAGCCGGTAAAAGTTTACTCCTGCAACCGGGAAAGAATCAACAGCGCTGTAATTTTTCTGGTGAGATGAATTACCGGCGGCCATCACAGTTTTCAAGGTTTCAAAATGAATAGCATTGGTTGAACGCTCAATTTCAAAATGATGGCTGTTGATTTCCTGCGCGGTAGCCCAGGTTAATACTGTTTGTTTATTGCCAGCTTTTGCATTGAAGAATAACAAAGTAACCGGCAAGGGCGAACCAAGTGAATTGCCTGGCTGCAATAGCCCCTGGGTAAGTAAAACATTGGATGATGAAAATGTTTGTACTGCAACCATTTCTCCCACGCTCCAATCAAGGTAAATGTTCCCGGCTTTGCTTCCGCCTCCGGCATTCAGCGTTTGTTGCACTGATTGTGCGTTGGCAGATGCCGCCATTGCAAGTGTAAATGCAAATGATAATGCTATTTTCATGATAATATTTTTATCGGCGAATAGTTGAAAGATCAATACACCAATGCACTTACATAACCCCATTCGCTGTTTGTCCAAATAGCTGTAGTAGCCTGGCCAGACATCCCGAACCTGTAAGTGCCCGCAGGCAGGTTTTCAAAAATTCCATTTACAGAAAACGTCGCTCTTGTATTTGCCCTTACCCGGAGACCAAACATGCCTAAGCTTAAGTTTACTATCGGGCTTCCCGGCTCGGTTGATTGATACGCCGGATATATTCCAAGAGCATCCGCCATTGAAACATCAACGTAGGCGCCTAAAGCCCTTGAAGCAGTCATGAATACTTTTTGTCCCGGTGTAACTGTAATGGTTACCGTGGGGGTGATAAATGAAAGCGTGCTGGTTGGGTAAGCCACAGTGCCGGCCGTGGTATAACCTTTTACAATTCCGGTGGCCCCTGCCGGGCCTTGTACACCTTGCGGTCCTTGCGGCCCCGTTGCACCTAACAATATCCAATCAGGCGTTGCTGTTGTTCCGGCATTGTAATAAAACCCTTCCGGTAATTCTATCTGGTATACTAACAAACCTTTTGCCGGCAATGCCAGCGCGTTGCGTTGAACGGCCGTTAATCTTGGTACCAGCAAACCTTTTGAAGAACTGGTTACATCAAGCATGGCGCTTGCATCAGGTGTATTAGTGCCAATACCCACGTTGCCTGCATTGTTATTGCTGATGCTATTTCCGTTGGCATCCCACCTGTTATCCTTACTGCTGAGCGCGTACGGAACGCTCAGCAGTTGGGTAGTGCCCATGTCAGTAAAATTATTGCCACCGCCTGCGTCTATTTCCACCTGCAGATATTTATCGCCGCTTTGCCAATAAGTGGACCCTACGGAACCGGCAGTGCTCATTGCTCCGCTGCTTCCGATGGCAACTGTAAACAAGCCGGATGCAGACGTGGTAATATTCCTTGTCTCGCTGTATTGTACAGGCCCGGAAGAAGAATTGTGATGAACGCTTAACCTTAACCTGATTGCCTGGTTGGCAAGCGGGGCTCCGCTGTTATTGCGGGCCACTGCCTGATAATTGAATTGTTGCGGAGCCTGTGCAGCCAGCTTTGTTTGCAGCAGCAGCGCTATACACAGGCTCATTAGTAATGCTTTCATAATTGATAGTTTGAGTTGATTAACCTTTACACCTTTCTAAGGCTATTGCTTTTTCATATACCATTTTCCGCCATCGTTTTCGCTGCTTCCCCATCCCCATGTGCCGGTCAATTGTTTGGTAGCCGGGTCGTAAGTGGCCTTTGCAGTAAAAAAAGTGTTTACAGGAAATGTCCAATGATAAGAAGCCAGAAAGGTGTTGCCTGATACCGTGTAAGTGCCGTTGCCAATAGCCAGGCCGGAACTGTTAAGCTCCTGCATGGTGCCATCAGGCTTGATGTTGAAGCTGAAGAACGTGGATGGTGAATTGTCATCATTACCGTATTTACCAATATAAATTCCGGACACTTCTTCTTTCGATACTGTAGGACCATCGTTCTTTTTGCAGGCAGCAAGAGCAAGGAAAAAAGAGAACACGATTGCGGAAACAAGTTTTAAACGTTTCATGATTGTTGTTTTTGATTTTTGTTATTTGTTATTTAAGATCAAGCGAATGACGTGGATGAAAAGAAGGCTGCATTATCAATTGGCGAATAGCCGCGAGATGAGACCAAAGTACCAGTGGCACGATGCAACAAGGCAAAAAGACAAAAGGAAAATACAGCACAGCAATGTTGGGCTGGTCAAAAGCAAATTGCTGAAAAGGAAAGGGTGCGGCCAGTATGGCGTCTGCAACAATATGGATGAGCAAACCCAGGCAGATAATATTCCAGGCGAGAAGGGTTCTCTTGCCCAAAGTTTTACGAACAAAGCCGAAGTAGTAAACAACCGGTGCGCTGATGCCTGATAATATGTCGAAGTTGCGTCCCTCAAAGGTCATCAGTTCGGGGATACCCTTGTGGTAATACAGCGCAAGCAACATTATTTCAACCGGCAATCTCACAACGTGTAAAAGGGTGAGCCACTTCATATCTAAACCGTCAGTGTATTGCTTTCCTGCCCTGGTGCTTAATAGTGCGATGATGAGGGCTACAGGTGGTAGAAGCGTTAAAGCAAACCTGGGCGGCATAACATCGGTTACCAGGTAAAAATCGTTCAATGAAAG
Organism: Chitinophagaceae bacterium; assembly: GCA_049689695.1. Taxonomy (GTDB): domain Bacteria; phylum Bacteroidota; class Bacteroidia; order Chitinophagales; family Chitinophagaceae; genus DASPKM01. The sequence goes on from JBAVMD010000194.1 coordinate 3,235, forward strand.
GCAGGCCTGAAGCACCAGCCAGGCGGCAATAATAACAATGGCGGTCTTTGGGCTTTTTGTTGCCCGGCAATAAATACCAACGGTAAGCACAGTGCCCAGGATGGGAGCTGCATACATTAGTGCGGGTAAATTTTCCATGGTGTTCTTTTTTTTGATTTAGAACACAAAGGAAATCTCTTATGTAAAGCGGTCACTTGTCAAATGACAAGAAGTAGCTGATCAACTTATTTTTTTGAAAATTCACGCCTGATGCGGCTCAGCGAAGTATCTGTTACGCCAATGTAGGATGCAATGTTTTTGAGCGGTGCATTGAATAAAATTTCAGGGTTGGCCTGTACAAGTTTTTGATAACGTTCTTCAGCTGTATCGGAGATCATGGAAAGCATCCGGTTTTTCAATGCTGAAAAACC
>JBAVMD010000195.1:0-3820 GCA_049689695.1 Chitinophagaceae bacterium
ATTGTAAATGCATCCGCAGCCTTAGGACTTACTGTAAATTTCATGGCGCCCTCCCATGGGTAATTGTTCTGCTGTACAAAAGCTACGGGCTTGTTGTGAACAGTAAACGTAACATTGCTGCTCACAAAAAGATTTACATAAATACTGTCTTCCTTCTGCGCATATACATAACCCGGGATAGATGGCAGCAGGCGTGTCATGTTGGTTGGACAGCAGGAACATTCAAACCAGCCGGAACGCTTGCGCTCCATGTCCCTGTGCGTAGCACTGTTTTTTACCTGCATGGCATTGCTGTAGAAAAAAGATTTTCCATCAAGCCCAATTCCTGAAAGCAAACCATTGTAAAGCGTTCTTTCCAGCACATCGATGTATTTTGCATCACCGTGCAACAGGAACATCCGATGGTTCCAATATACGTTCGCGATAGCCGCGCAGGTTTCGTTGTATGCGGTTGAATTAGGCAGTTCATAATTTTCTCCAAAGCGTTCTCCATCGCCCGCCGCGCCAATGCTTCCCTGCACATATAATTTTTTTGTAACTACGTTGTGCCAGATGCTGTCGATCGCCGCAAGGTATTGCTTATCCCCGGTGAGCGCCGCCACATCTGCCATGCCTGCATACAGGTATCCCGCACGCACTGCATGGCCAACAGCTTCCTTCTGTTCTATAACAGGCTTGTGGTCCTGCCAGTAGGAACCATTCTTCCAACCATCTTTACTTTTAGGATCATAGCCTTTATAATGTCCGCGTTCATCAATAAAAAATCGTGCAGTCTGCAGGTATTCTAATTTGCCTGTCACCTGGTATAATTTCACCAATCCCATTTCCACCACTTCATGGCCCGGGGCAACGTGAAGCTTACCGGGACCAAAAACAGAACAAACCAGGTCGGCATTTTTTAAAGCGATATCCAGCAGGTTTTTTTTACCCGTTGCCTGGTAATGCGCAGCAGCAGCCTCGTAAAGGTGTCCTGCATTATAGAGTTCATGGCTCAACTCTCTTTCTTTTTCCCATCTTTTCATGCCCGACCATGACTGCGGATGAAGTGGGTCGATGGTCCTTGCCGTGTACAGGTATCCATCAGGCTCCTGCGCCTTTCCAACTTTAACGATCAGGGAATCGATGTAAGTCTCTAATTTTTTATCCGGGAATAAACTCAGCGAATAAGAGGCTCCTTCGATGGTTTTATAAATATCAGTATCATCAAAAGGATATGTTGTGCAGAACTTACCGCTTCGCGCAGCAGCCATTTCAAAGTTCTTTACGCGCCCCGTGCTCTCACATCGTTCAAAGGAGGCGGGAATGGTAACGGTATGATTGGTCCTGATGCGCGGCAGCCAGAAATTATCGGTCAGCTTTACTGTGCTGAAATTTACTGCACGGATCGGGTAATCTTTTTTCTGCGCCAGCAATATAAGTGGCTGCGCCAATAAAATAACAAATAGCCAAAACAGATTTTTCATACTGTATTCAATTTGTTTTGATTAAAAACCTATTTCAGTTCGAGCATCACAATGGATTGCGGCGGCAGGTCTATCACAAGCAGATCGCCCTGCTTTTTTGCGCCGTTGAATTTTTCAATGCGGATCTTTTGCGGCTGATCGAAAGTATTTACATCGGTAAGCTTTGCAGAAGTAAGTACTTGTCCGCTTACACCGCTCCATTTTACATTCATCAGCGAAGTGCTTACAGATAATTTATTTTTCGGATCGATGTTTACAAACGTTATATGCACCACTCCGGCAGAATCACGCGAAGCGGAAGCATTCAAAGCAGGCAGCTTCCTGTTGCCTGAAACATAATCAGGACTGGTAAATGTAACTGGAAGCAGCGTGGCATCGTGATGAACTTTATAAAGATCAAAAACATGATAAGTAGGCGTAAGCAACATCTTTTCCTTTTCAGTAAGTATTAAAGCCTGCAGCACGTTTACGGTTTGAGCAAGATTGGCCATTCGTACCCGGTCGCTATGATTGTTGAAAATATTCAGGGTTGTACCTGCAATCAATGCATCGCGCAGGCTGTTCTGCTGGTAAAGGAACCCGGGATTGGTGCCTGGCTCTACATCGGTCCAGATACCCCATTCATCCACCACCAAGGCCACACGCTTTTCAGGATCATACCTGTCCATGATGGCCGAATGTTTTGTGACGAGGTCCTCCATCTGGATGCAATTTTTCATCGTATTAAAATATTCCTGCTCGTCAAATGCAGTTGCAGAACCTTTCTTACTCCAGTTGCCTGTAGGTAGTGTGTAATGATGCAGTGTTAAGCCCCACATTTGCCCGCGTGCCTGCTTCATCAATACTTCGGTCCAGTTAAAATCACTTCCATTTGAACCACTGGCAATGCGTTTTAAAGGAGCCCCGGGATAATTGCGCGCGTAAGTAGCGTAGCGCCTGAACTCACCGGCATAATATTCCGGCGTCATGTTTCCGCCGCAGCCCCAGCTTTCATTTCCTACTCCCCAGAAACTGATCTTCCAGCCTTTTTCGCGGCCATTTTGTTTTCTTATTTCGGTCATGGGACTAAGTCCTTCGAAGTTGAGGTACTCCACCCATTTCGCCATTTCTTCCACAGTGCCGCTGCCCACATTGGCAGATATGTATGGTTCGGTATTGAGCAGGCCGCAGAGCTCTAAAAATTCGTGTGTTCCAAAGCTGTTGTCTTCCGTTACGCCGCCCCAGTTGGTGTTGATCATCTTCGGGCGTTGTGCACGCGGACCAATGCCATCGCGCCAATGGTATTCATCTGCAAAGCATCCTCCCGGCCAGCGAAGGTTTGGGATCTTTATCCGCTTTAATGCGTCCACAACATCCAGGCGAATGCGGTCTTTTTTCTGCACGTTCACGGAATCTCCCACCCAGAAACCATCATAGATGCAACGGCCAAGGTGTTCTGCAAAATGACCATATATATGCCTGCTGATGGTATGGCGTGAATTGGCTCCGTCAATCGCAAGCGCTACAGTAGTTTGCGCTGATACATAGTATTGAGCTCCGGTGAGGATGAACAGGATAATAAACAGCTTTCTCATTAGCGTTGGTTATTACTTTCGAAAATTAAAACTTCTTTTTTTACAATACGGCATTTGAAGTTACGGGCTTCCATACCGGCAACGTAGCTTATTTTTTTACGGTAACTGTCCTGTTCAGGGGTTAGGATGGCTGCCCATCTTTAATTTACTTTCATCCGGGAAAAAGGAAACCCGTTACAGCCTTTCTTTGGATTTTCCCGGTCCGCAAACGGAGCTTTTTTAGCAGCGCCTGTATCCTGGGCGTTGTATACTGTCAAACAAAATCCCCACAAGTATGGCTGCATGTTTGTGAATTGCATGTAGTCAATACGGCTGTATAATCCTTTCTCAGTTGGATTGCCTTCATCATTCTTTACAAGCAGGTATTGCTCTTTTTCATTCCATTCAAGAATATGATATAAGGCTGAGGGATGCTGCCTGAACAAAGTGTCGTTGACCGTGTAGCGAATACCGTAATCATCCATAAAATGTCCTTTCATCCAGCCCGGCAATATAACAGTGTTTGCAGAATTTGTATTGGTTGTATTGCGCACTGAACTGCACCCTGAAACTAATAGTAGAAATGAGAACAAGAAATAGCGTGCCATGTGTACAAGATATGAATAATTGGCTACCCTTAAGCCGCTTTTACATAGTTGAGCGCTACCAGCAATGCCTGGGAACGGTTTTCCAATTGCTGTATTATTTTCATGCGTTCTTTAATGGTTTCGCTCAATTGTGTATGTATGTCTGTTTTACTTTTGACCGGTTTAGACAAACAGGCCAAACGGATCTGTGTAGTGA
>JBAVMD010000196.1:0-5791 GCA_049689695.1 Chitinophagaceae bacterium
GAACAGTTGTATGCACATGCTAATCATTGTACGGGTTGTATATGCCATGAGTAATTGCATATATTATAAGTCCTGCTATATTGGTTTTGTTCAATAAATGATATAATTTCTGTTTTTTATTTTCAATACTGCGGATCGTAACAGACATACGTACAGAGATTTGTTTGATAGTAAACTCCTGGCACAGAAGTCTTAAAAACAATTTGTCGTGGTCAGTTAGATTTCTGATGTTTTGGTTCAGATAACTTTGAAAATCACCATTCGCAATGATTTTATTCAGTTTTCCCCTTATTTCTAAGGAATAGTACTGTTCTAAATTATGTATGGCCCTAATCGCTGTGGTGACCTCTTCTGTGCGCGCATTTTTCAGCAGACAACCTTTAACGCCTGCCTGAAGCATGCGTATGATGTTGCAGGTCTGCTGAAACATAGATATTACCAATATGCCAATTTGAGGAAACCTTTCGGCGACGGATTGGGTAATTTCAAATTCTGTCAAGGCATCCTCTTCAATCGAGGTTATAAATATGTCTGGATGGTTTCTGTCCATTATTTCCAATACGTTTTCAGACTTACTAATTGAGCCGACTACAACGAATTCGGGATGAGATTGAATAATATGTAATAAACCGTGTCTGGATATATCCTGATCATCACTAATAATAACCCGAATCTTGTTTTGCATACGTGAGATTTATTCCTGTAAAATGGAATAAAAAAGTTAAATAGAATAGAGCAAATATGCTTTTGACTAAGAGAAAATCCTCAAAAAAGGGTGAGGAAAAACACAAGCAAAATTGGTTTAATACTCAGAAGATTAAGTAATTTTTTCTGAACTATGCTTGATGCAAACGCAAAAAAAGGAACACGAGGAAAAATCCTGTGTTCCTATCTGTAGGGGTTTCTCATGGAGGAGGACTAACGTAACAATTGGCTCGTCTATGATTTCGTTCTTCCTCTTGAGTGGCTGTAACGTTCGTTTGCATTTATCAAATTGCCAGTGTTTCGGTTACCCCATCTGGGGTTTGGGAGACAACTTTCGGGTAAGTGGTTTGTTATTGCACTATGAATACCTGCTCCAAGTTGCCCGGATCCAGCTTTCTTTCTGCAAGTGAGTCTGATTGCCGGGAGAGTCTTTGATCATTTTCTCCAGTTTCTGGTAAATGGCCAGGGTAACAGAATGGCCAAATATTCTGCTTGCCAAATCATTAATGAAGTACAGCACTTCATATCCTTCTTCTTTGTTTACCAAGGCATGCTCAGGTCCTCTCCTGTGCTGCGGATCATCCTGATCTTGTACAGCGCTCCATTTATAGTCGTCTTTAAACAACATTTCAGATCTTTTATACTCCATACAATTGTTTTATTGGTTTAATAGTTTATCAGTTTATTGCTGGTTGTAGACTGACTTATACCTATAGAAATTGAGGCCTGTTTGTAGAGAATAACGAGAAACACGAAGGGGTACGGATATGGACTTATAAAATAACCCTCGTGTTTGGCGTCGAAGAACTGTACAAACTGCAAAAATGTCGCTATATCGAAGTCTCGTCGGAGTCTCGTCGACATCTCGTCGACGATATACCCACCAGTTATTAGAACGTTTCCTGGTGTACTGCCAAATTGGCTGGTATATCGGACGCAGTAATGGTAATCTTATCCCCCTCGGTAGAAGTATTTGATACGGTTGTTGTATATGTCCAGACTATACCACTTCCGTCAGACACTGCAGCGCCTTCTTCAACCAATGAACCATCAGCATTTTCGATTTTTATTGCTACAGAGTTGATCTTAAAATCGTCTTTTACTTCAACGATGATCAGTTGTCCTATTTCGCCTGAATAAGCACTTAAATCGATTTTGACAAAGGCTGGCTTGTTTAAAAAATCTGCCACAGCAACATTATAGCCTGACTGGCCGGGAGGGGCGGCTGCATCGTACATCTTTTTCTTTTCAGGATCTGCCAGCATTTTTTGGCCGAAAAGGATTGCCTGGGCAAAACGGGCATAATGGGCTTTCTGATCTTCGGTTGGTTCTTTCTTTCTTTTGCCGGGAGCTGAGGCCATTACTGTTTTACCGGCCCGCTGCTGGAATACTAATTTCCGCCCAAATTTTCCAGAAGCTCCATCAACTATGGGATTGAAATTTAATTCTGCCATAATAATTAAGTTTTTAATAATGAATAAAATGAATGACCGGTCAAAAACGCGTATACAAATCAAGCGATAGCAATTAATTTAACCGAATAATTATCCATGTTTTATCCTCAGAAAAAACTGGTTTTTTCACCAACTATTTCTGATGTTTTTCCCATAAAACCGTGTAAAATTTACCGGCGTTGCGATGTTAAAGCTGAAAAAAGGAGCCGCTTCTACGGAGCCATTGGTGTAATTGGACTTATGCCCGGATCAAGTTTTACTTATTATGTTGTTCTTAAAAAAATAAGCTTAACCGACTATAAACTATCGAAAGGATGGAGGAAAAATCAAGGAAGAATTTTAAATTGCAGCTATGAGAAAGCTGGTTTTATTTATGCACGTATCGCTCGATGGTTTTGCAGCAGATGAAAAAAGCGGGCTGGATTGGATTTCTTATGACAGTGAATTGCAGCAATACGCTCAAGGAATAGTGGATACTGTTGGCTCTCCTGTATATGGGCGGGTAACTTATGAATTGATGGCAGGCTACTGGCCTGGAGTGCTTTCTAATCCCAATGCAAGCGAACAAAGTAAGGCACATGCCCAATGGGTAGATAAAGCAACCAAAATTGTGTTTTCCAGGACCATGAAAAAAGCAGACTGGAACAACACCATAGTTATAAATGACAACATTGCGGAAGAAATAAATAAGCTAAAACAACAACCGGGTAAAGATCTCGTGATATTTGGCAGTCCCGGACTTACGCATTCGTTTATGGAGCTTGATTTAATTGATGAATACCAGCTTACGCTTAACCCGGTACTATTGGGAAGTGGTAAACCTGTATACGAGAATATAAAAAACAAAACCAATCTTAAGCTGGTAAAAGCAACACCATTAAAAAGCGGAGTAGTGGGGTTGCATTATACGAGAGTGTGACTCGCCCTTAAAATCCCGACGCACTTTCAGAAAGAGAAGGGGATCCGGGCAAGTTGGAGGACTTTATCCATAGGCCAAGTTATTCAAACTGAAAGGAATACATCAAATATATACAAATGGCCACTATTACTATGAATGCTATCTATTAATGGGTGTTTTTCCGGTTGGTTTCTGTATATAAATAACCCTAATTTGAGTAATGGTTCATATTCACACTGATATAGTTGAAGGTGTGATATGAAAAACATATAAGCGATTCTGTTCATCGCTTGCAAATTAAAACTCTAATCTATGGCGGCAACATTCGAATTTTGGAAAAGTGAAAGAGATAACCAATTCTGGTTTCATTTAAAGGAAGATGGAAACAGAAAAACAATCCTTGCCTCTACCGAAGGCTATAAAAATGAGGATGGTTGTTTGAAAGGAATTGATTCTACAAAAAGAAACTCACAAGCAGACGGCAATTATCAGAAGATTCAGGGAACTGATGGAAAATATTACTTCACACTTCGGGCGGGTAATTATGAACCTGTAAGTAGGAGCGAGGGCTATGATTCTTCTTATAACCGAGATAGAGGGATTGAGAATTGTAAAAAGGAAGCCCCGTCAGCTTCTATCAAGAGGGTATCCAAATAATATTTAGACAGCCTGAATATCGTAAACATTGCTTCCACAGCATTCAATAAGTGCTTAGGGATCGTGAAAAAACGTTTTGAAAAGTGGTAAAACACATACAAAAAATGTGTTTTACCACTTTTGGCTTTTGCGTTACGGGCTAATGTAGATTTGTGCGAAAGCACTGGCGCATTGTTTCACCCGAGGGATTGAAAATTATTGATCTTGTACGTGTGCAGCATGCGCAGCAGCAGATCGATACCTTTGCAGAAATGCAGGGTATTACTTTTATCGATGGCGTTTGCGCCATCGCTGTGCGGGGACTCAATGTACCCTATGGCAAGGTTCCATATCTGTGTCTGGCATTCCTGCAACTGGAAGGCTGCAAAGAAAGTGTTGATCGATTCTGAGAGCGGTTCAAGATCAGTGGATGGTGATGCGATGCGCTTTTTTGCGGGCTGTTTTTGTTTATTCATAGTTGAGTTTATTTGATCTGTCAAAAATAAACATGTTGTAATAAATTACAACATGTCTGAAAAGAAAAATATTTTAACCGATTATATAATTTTTACATGGCTGAAAAAAACTTCGGATTAATCGAAAGGTTTGGCGAACAGCTTGCAAAGGTGAGAGGCCAAAAAGGACTTAGCTTGCGACAACTTTCACAGCGGTGTAACATTGGTCATGATCAAATAAGCAGGATTGAAAATGGGAAGGCAAATATTACATTACTAACTCTTTTTGATTTGGCAGAAGGGTTGGAGGTACATCCGAAGAAGTTGTTGGAATTTAAGTTGGAATAGAAAACTCATTTGTAAGGATAATAATTGCGATAGAATGAAACCAAATAGCTATATTAAATTATAAATTTATAAATCATGAAATTGCGGGGCGGGGTAGTTATTATTGGTTCCTTGTTATGGGAAGACCACTTAGAACCGAATAAAAAGGATAATGTGAGGCTAAATTGGCGAAATCGGTATTTATCAAGCGTTGACCAATCGATATTGACAAAAGTCCCTATTCGCTATGGTCGACAATCAAGCACCAGGCAAGATACTTACACGATGGTGTTCTCCTCGTTCTGTAATACACGGCTTGGACAAGGACGAATTCTTCCTTTTAGCGAAGACATTAAATCTTTTGAGGATTTAGAACGTCAAGCAATTGCATTGGCAATCGCCGAAGGAATATATAAGGAAGGTAATAAAAGACTTACATCAAATTGGGGTTCCGTGGCACTTTTATTAAATCCGGAATTAAGCAGAACTGATCCCGCTGCTTTTGAACTCATTGAACAAAGATGGGCTGAAATTTATAAAAGCTATTCTCAAACTTTTGTTTCAAATAATTATAAAGTAAAAGAGGAATCACAAAGCTCAATAACACCTTCTGGATTGTTAAACATTACTTGGCAAACACAAATGAATAACTTTGATATCCTTATCGGAACAACGGTAGTTCCTAAGCCCAAAATAGTCCTTACACCGAAGCAGATTTACGATAAAATAAATGAAACTGGATATGTAAAGTATTTCAGGGAGAATAGACAAAATGGAATCCATACATATCAAGATAATGATATCGAAGTTGGAATCACAGTTGATAAGCGCTAAAAAATCTATTTTAAATACCTTACTATCTACCAGTGAAAACAACGTTGGATTAGTTCTGGTATTTTTAGGGATTTGTCTACCCACGCTATATTTTGGCTAAAAAATAAATAGCTCTTGCCATTAAACCAAGTGTTTTTTTGCGTAATCCTTTGTGTCTGTTCGACAATCCTAAGTCATATTTTGACAAAACACGACAAATGTGTAAGCTGTCCCTCTAAATTCTTTCTCTCATTTCAAGCTATTGCTACTGTTTTAACAAGTGAGCTTATGCGTAGTAGGGAAGTAGCAATTTTAGGGCTGCATAGACTATGATCAACTAAAATTATTTATAGAAATTTTTATACAAATTTTACTTAAGCAGTTGTGAACAACTGTAGTACTCTACTTGCATATGATTGTTTAAAAGCGGAAAAACTTTTCAGTCTGGGATAATTCTAATATTTTCTTGGCGTTAATATAAGCATCTCCCATAAAAGCAATTC
>JBAVMD010000197.1:0-8648 GCA_049689695.1 Chitinophagaceae bacterium
GGTTTCGGGTTTCGGGTTTAAAGTTTCGGGTTCTTAAACATTGGGTAGCTGGTGAATAGCAAGACATATCTCAGGAACTATTCACGTAACATTTTTTGTAAAGTCCTGGAATTGGCGAACCCGAAACTCTAAACCCGAAACCCGAAACTTTAACCTATTTACCGTGAGTCCCGGGTTGCAAATTCCGTTTTTTCTTACTTTCTTTGTGCTGGCATTATTTTTAGTCCGTATACCATGAAGGGCCTGGTGATCGTTTTTTCACCCTTTTGCTTACCAGGTTTATTGAAACACTTTAAATACCACGAAATGAAAAGGACATTATTGATTCTGACACTTGTTATTGCAGCAGCAGTATCGCTTACATCCTGTACTGCACAAAAGGGCGGATGCAAAGCTTCCCAGGGTTATGTGGGATATGGCGGCCGTTAACTCATTCTAAAAGATTTTTATAAGCGAAGGTTACCATGTTTGGTAACCTTTTTGTTTATACTATACCGGACAAAAGTGTGGAATTATGAACTGGATAACATTAACTTCTGAAGAACAGCTGAAAGAGATACGGGAAAGATCGGCAGAACGTCCGCAGGTTATCTTCAAGCACAGCACCAGGTGCAGCATCAGCTCGCTGGCCAAAAGCAGGCTCGATAAAGCGCAGCCCCATGAAGCCATAGATTTTTATTACCTGGACCTATTGCGTTACAGACCACTATCATCAAGGGTAGCCCAGGAATTCAATGTATACCACGAATCACCGCAGGTACTTATTATTAAAGATGGAAAATGTGTGTATGATGAAAGTCATCTGGGGATTTCGATGGATGATATTGTGAGGCATGCGGCGTGAGAGGCTTCGCAAGAGGCTTCGCCTTTTTCAGGCCTGAGTTCCCGGGATTTAAAAAAGGCGAAGCCTCTGGATACCCCCTATTTTCTTTTGTAAAACCTCAGATTCACCCCAGCCGCAAAACTCTTTTCACTCAACGTAAAAAATCCGGTTGCATCATTTGCGAAGCAAACCGCTTCCCCCTGCGGTTCCTGCTGATAAATTAAAGCCTGGTAACGCTGTGCGAAAAGATTACTAATAGTTTGATTCGAAGACTGCTTATAATAATAAATATCAGTGTAGGTTTTGATGAGCATTTCTTTTTGTGACGATGAATAACATGCACTCACAACTCCTGCGTACGGCAGATCGGTAACAAAAGATGCCATGTTAGTACTTGTGGTAGATTGCGGATAGGCAAGCTTATATACCTTCGACTTTGCATCACGTTTAGTGATGATATAAATATCTTTCGATGCATCGTCTACAAAAAATGCTTCTGAATCGTGCGGTCCATCGGGATATTTAAAATGAATGGCATCTGTCTGTGATACTGTATCTATACCAGATGCAGGTTCTTCCATTCTGTAAAAAATATAATCATTAAAGATCTCGTCATTATCGCCCGTTTCACCAATGTATAAATATTTTTTTCCATCTACAGGTCCATTGCCCAGAGATATTTCTTCCCAGTCGCGGTTAGTAACATTCTTAATGAATATTTTTTTATTGAACTGTCCACTGTGATTGAATAAATAAATTTCCGTGGGCTGCCTGCTGTCCTGGTTCACCCAGAGAAATCCCGGGTTCCTGTAACTGTCTGCAATTCCGGATGCTTCATCGGCAATGCCCGCAACAACGGGGCGCAACGCAGGCGTGTCTTCAAAAGGAACTGTTGTACTTCCTGACTTATGACAGGCTACTGCCCACCAGGTGATGGCAGTAATAAGTGTTACCGATACGATCAGTGGTTTTATGAGGCGCATATTTTAAAAACAAGGTGGTAAAATAATAAAAACTCATTCGGCCTGCAACTCAGGTTCGATCTTTTTACGGCTGTAGGTCTCCATACGCCTCGTTACCCAAAGCGAAAGCACCAACCAGATGATACCTACGCAAAACCCTGCCATAACATCGCTGGCATAGTGAACACGAAGATAAATACGACTAAACCCTATCAACAGGATGAGGAAAAGCAACAATGCGATCAATATCCATTTTGCCCAACGGTTGGCGACATTATGCCACACTAAATAAATCATCAGGCCGTAAAATGAAAAGCTCATCATAGCATGACCGCTTGGAAAGCTGAGTCCCGCGGCTTCTTTTAAAAGAGGTATCAAAGGACGTGGCCGGTTGAAAAACATTTTCAGCAGGAACATCAGGGTTACACCTCCCAGCGCTACTACGGGTATCTTGATGGAATACCATCTGTGTTTTTTTATGAACAGGAAATAAGCGATCAGTATCAGGTTGGCGGGAATCAGAAAATGATGTGTGCCCAGGAATGTAATGCCGAGCATAAAATCGCTCATTCCATCGCTTACATATTTTTCAAGGAAATCGAATACGGCAAAATCAAAGGCTTCTTTTTTAAAATAAAATATCCTGAAGACAACATAGATGAATACAATGAACGAACCGAGGAACAACAGCCATACAACAAGCAGTTCTATCGATAACAAAGCCAGGCTCGCGAAAATTTTTTTTATCTGTTTTTTCAAACTGGTCTGTTGGTTTACTGGTTTATTAGTTTCCGGTCATTGGGTCAATTGGTCATTGGTCATTAGGTCAGTAGGTCATTGGCAACTATTTAATAGGAAATGACCCAATGACCTATTGACCCAATGACTTAATGACTAATGACCAATGACTTTCATGCAAGTTTCATTCCTCAGTCTTTCAGTCGCAATTTACCCTCTAAATTGTCGTAATCGCACACCATGAAGTTTATTTTATGAGGATAGCTTTGGTTTATCAAAAATCAATCGGTCACTCATAAAATTAAAGCCATGAAAAAGATCAAAGTTCTCTACTGGATATTTACGGGCCTGCTGGCCGTATTAATGACCATGTCATCCATTCCCGGCCTTACCGGCGATCCGCAGGCAGCAGCCGTTTTTACGCATTTGGGCTATCCTTTATACCTGGTCCCGTTCCTGAGCATCGCCAAATTGCTGGGAGCTATTGCCATCCTGGTCCCCGGTTTTAAGACCATCAAGGAATGGGCGTACGCCGGGTTTGTTTTTGATCTTGCAGGGGCTATGTACTCCAGCATTTCTGTAGGTGACCCGGCCAGCGGCTGGATGACTTTATTCATTGGCTTTGCCATTATCGGCGCTTCTTATTATTTCTGGCGCCGGAAATTAAAGTTTCAGCAAAACCAATCACCGGCCCGGGAACATTCCGGCGTATTACTATCCGGCGCATTGGCTTAGCCAATCTTTTACGCTGTGGACAACTCTCCATGAATCCAGTCGAATAAATCTTTGTCGCTAATATTTTTAGCGGTAATTTGGCTAACATTGATGCTGTTATGTATCGATGTTAGCCTTTTTCAGATTTCTGGATTAAACCTTATTCAATATGGAGTTCCGCAACACACCGGTTACAAGTATCCCCGAAAGGATCGAGAATTATTTCAGGCAGCATGCCAGCCGCAAAATTCACATCATTATTATAGGGGCAAACAATGGTATTACAGAAGATTTTTTGTCTGCCTACATGAAAAAAAGCAACAGCGTAGGCGTGCTTGTTGAACCGGTAAGTTATTTATTCAAAACCCTGCAGGAAACATTCAAAGGATACAGCGACCTGTATTTTGAAAATTCCGCCGTGTATACCAAGAACTGCAAGCGTGCTTTTTACCGTGTTGAAAAAGCTCCGGAACTTCCTGACTGGGCGGAGGGATTGGGCAGCTTTAATAAGAAAAATATCCTGCATCATGTGAACCAGGTGCCGGCCCTTAAAAGTCATCTTGTAAAGGAAACCGTCAATTGCCTTACGTTCGATGCGCTGGTAAAAAAATATAATTTCAACACCATCGATATCCTTCAGATAGATGTGGAAGGATACGATTTTGAGATCATCAAGAACATTGATTTTGAAACGCATCGCCCGAAAATGATCATTGTAGAAATACTTCACCTCAGCATTTACGAATGCTTTGCCCTGATCAATTACCTCACAGAAAAACAATACACCGTTTCGAAGAACGCCAATACTTTCGACCTGTTTGCAACCGACAACCTGCAATCTGTCTGAGGCAGCTTTTTCGCTTTATCAATCTTATACCACTTTCCCTTTCAAAAAACTTTTCTTATTCATCCCCGCTTTCCTTAATTTAATAGGCGTAAAAATTGCCTGCCATGACGAATTTCGATACCGCACACGTCAAAAACATTGTGCTGCTTGGCCATGCCGGCAGCGGAAAAACAACGCTCTCAGAATGTATGCTTTTTGAAGCCGGTCTCGTCACCAGACGCGGCAGTATTGAAGAGAAGAACACTACCGGTGATTTTTATGAACTTGAACGGGAACGCGGCAACACTATTTTTTCCAAATTGCTGCATACCCAATGGAGGGGCTACAAGATCAACATCATCGACACTCCCGGCTATGATGATTTTGTAGGCGAAGTTGTTTCCGCGCTTCGTGTGGCAGATACCGGTGTAATGCTGCTGAACGCCAGTTTTGGCGTTGAGGTTGGCTCAGATCTTATCTGGGAATACACGGAAAAATTCCGCACGCCCATGATCTTCGCAGTTAACAAGATTGATCAGGACAAAGCAGATTTCGATAAAACCGTTGCGGAAGCAAAAGAACATTTTGGCAGAAACGTAGTAGTGGTGCAATACCCTTTGAACCAGGGATTGGAATTTGATTCCATCATCGATGTGCTGCGCATGACCATGTACAAATTTCCACCCGCGGGCGGCAAACCTGAAAAACTGCCGATACCCGAGGAGGAGCGTGAAAAAGCTGACCGTCTTCATAAAGAATTAATTGAAGCCATTGCCGAGAACGATGAAGGCCTGATGGAAAAATATTTCGACAAGGGCGAGCTTGATGAAGATGAAATGAAGGTTGGCCTTAAGAAAGCAATGATCAATCACGATCTCTTTCCGCTGTTTTGCATCTCCGCACAAAAGAATATGGGCAGCGGCCGCCTGATGGGATTCATAGACAATGTGGCGCCCAGCGCTAATGAAATGCCGCCACAGACAACAACATCGGGCGACAAACTCCAATGCGATTCCAACGGACCTGCCTGCATCTTCATTTATAAAACCATTTCGGAGCCGCACATTGGCGAAACATCTTATTTCAAAGTTTACTCCGGCACTGTAAAATCAGGAATGGAGCTTGTGAATGAATCGAATGGCGTAACGGAAAAAATCAACCAGCTCTTTCTTGTAGAGGGCGAAAAAAGAATTCCTATTCATGAACTTACAGCCGGTGATATTGGCGCAACCATCAAGCTGAAGCACACACATGTGAACAACACGCTTCATGTAAGAGGAAAGAATTACGAGCTGGCGCCGATAGAATTCCCTGCTGCATTAATGACCGTTTGCGTGGAGACCGTGCAAAAAGGCGATGAAGAAAAGCTTTCCATTGCGCTGCACCAGGTGCAGGAAGAAGATCCAACCGTTCAAATAGAAGTATCTCCTGAATTAAAACAAACGCTTATACATTGCCAGGGTGAATTGCATCTCGCAATCATCAAATGGAAGCTGGAACATATTTCAAGGAACCTGCAGGTGAAATTTGGCAAGCCACGCATTCCATACCGCGAAACCATCCGTAAATCTGTTCAATCCAATTACAGGCATAAAAAACAATCAGGCGGCGCAGGACAATTTGGCGAAGTATACCTGCAGGTAGAACCATATTTTGAAGGCATGCCCGATCCCAAAGGCATGAGTGTTCGGGGACGCGAAGAATTTAAACTGGACTGGGGCGGCAAGCTTGTTTTCCTGAATTGTATTGTTGGGGGCGCCATCGATCAGCGTTTTCTTCCATCGATCTTAAAAGGCATCATGGAAAAAATGCATACCGGTCCACTCACGGGTTCGTATGTGCGTGATGTTCGTGTATGCGTATACGATGGTAAGATGCACGCTGTGGATTCGAACGATATTTCTTTCAAGATAGCAGGTCTCATGGCTTTCAAGCAGGCATTCCAGCAGGCCGACCCGCAAATCCTGGAGCCAATTTATAAGCTGAATGTTTTATGTCCCGATGATCTTACAGGGCACGTCATCAGCGATCTGCAATCGCGCCGCGCGGTGCTTGAAGGAATGGATACCGAAGGACATTTTACCAAGATATCTGCAAAGATCCCGCTCTCCGAGCTGCAGGACTACTCCTCTACCCTGCGATCGATCACGCAGGGCCGTGCAAAATTCAGGATGAATTTTTCTGAATATGCACCCGTCTCATTCGATCTTCAGCGGAAGCTGATTGATGATTATCATAAGACGGCGAAGGAGGAGTTGGTGTAAGAAGATTTCACGCAGAGGCGCAAAGAAAGACGCAGAGACGCAAGGAGAAGCTTCGTCTTTTAAACCACTGCCTCTCTTAAAAGAGGCGAAGCCTTTCTTACCGCCTCTGCGTCTTCCTTTGCGCCTTTGCGTGAAACCCATTTACCATTCACCTCATCTGCTTACTTTTGCTCTCACACATCAGAACACCAAACACAAAACCTGAATGGACGTAAAGATCGAACCCAGCTGGAAAGAGGTTTTAAAAGACGAATTCAAGAGGGATTATTTTCAACAAATAGTGGCTTACCTGAAAATGGAAAAAGCAATGGGCAGGGTTATTTATCCGCACGGCGCTAATATCTTTCACGCGTTTGATGCAACTCCCATAGATAATGTAAAAGTGGTGATACTTGGGCAGGACCCTTATCATGGTGCGGGCCAGGCGCACGGGCTTGCATTCTCTGTACAGCCAGGCGTGAAGCCGCCGCCATCTCTCGTGAATATTTTTAAAGAACTGCACCAGGATGTAGGTGTGCCCATTCCTGCACATGGTCACCTCGAAGCATGGGCGAAGCAGGGCGTGTTCCTGTTGAATGCTTCGCTTACCGTACGTGCCGGCGAGCCCTTAAGCCATAGTAAAACCGGATGGCATGAGTTTACCGATAGCGTGATCAAAAAAATATCAGACGAAAAAAGAAATCTCGTTTTCCTGCTGTGGGGAAAATCAGCACAGGATAAACAGGCGCTGATAGATGAAACAAAGCATCTTGTATTGAAGGCTGCACATCCTTCTCCCTACAGCGCCGATAAAGGATTTTTTGGATGCAGGCATTTTTCGAAAGCAAATGAATATCTGATGAAGAATGGAATTGATCCGATTGATTGGAGGCTGTGAGAAGTTTATTGGTTTACTGGTTTATTAGTTTATTGTTATTTATACAAGAGTTAGCTGCCAGTAACAAGTAAACCAATAAACCAATGAACCAATAAACTAAATGCATGAAACTATTCAAAGAAATATTCGGGCGCATCTGGGCAGTATGGGGAATCATTGTATTTGTAATTACATTAATGATCGCCGCCATCCCGATCTGGCTGACCAATTATTTAAAAGAGCCTCGCGGCACGGAAGTATTCAGAAGGATCTCAAATGCGTGGATGAGGGTTTTTCTTACGCTCATCGGATGTCCATTGACCGTGAAAGGAAAATCAAATTTTAAAAAAGGACAAACTTATGTTGTGGTATGCAACCACAGCTCGCTGATGGACGTGCCGCTGACCACACCTTTTATTCCCGGACCAAATAAGACCATCGCAAAAATTGAAATGGCAAAGATCCCTGTCTTTGGAATCATCTATCGCCGCGGCTCTGTACTGGTTGACCGCAAAAGCGATGAAAGCCGCCGCAAAAGCATTGATGATATGAAACAGGTGCTGGCATCCGGCATTCACATGTGCATTTATCCTGAAGGAACGCGCAACAAAACAGGACAGCCATTAAAATCATTTTACGATGGCGCTTTCAGGCTGGCGATCGATACCAATACTCCTATCATTCCAACCATCATCCGCCATACGGCTACTGTACTGCCTCCCGGCAAAAAATTCTTTCTCTGGCCGCATTGGCTTTCTATGGAGTTCCTGGAGCCGGTGCCTGTGACCAAAGACAACAATGCTACGGCTATCAAAGAAAAAGTTTATAACATTATGTGGGAGAAGATAGCGAGCGCTAAGAAATAGTGTGAAAAGATTTCACGCAAAGACGCAAAGGAAGACGCAAGGGCGCAAAGAACAGCAGGAACGCGGATCATTAGGATTGATTAGGATTTTTTAAGATTTATTCATGAAATTTTGAGCGGTTAAGCATTAGCATCAACTGATCTTAAAAAATCCTAATCAATCCTAATGATCCGCGTTCCCTTCTTCCGTAAGTGAAACGTTACTGATTATAAAAATACCTCGTCCTGTTAATCCGCAGATCTCTCAATATCCCCGACTTGGGATTGATGGTAATGTTGAACGAACGATACAACCCAACAGGAGTAACGTTAATGGATAGCTGCCAGCAATGCATCTCGCGGGAGAGATACATAGTGAGCGTTTGTATCTTTGAAGTAGTGAAATCGTAATAACCGGTCATACCCAGTTTCCAGCGCGGTGTTAAGTTAAAATCCCCATTCCAGTTGATGTTTGAATATACTTTGGTTTCAAAGCCGGTATAATCTGATTTGAACTGCTTGGTAAAATTCAATGAATAAGAAAGGTTCAGCGACCATGGAATGTTTAAGTCTGCAAACTCCGCAGGGTTCTGTCTTACAAAAGCCAGTTGTGCCTGCTGC
>JBAVMD010000198.1:0-3123 GCA_049689695.1 Chitinophagaceae bacterium
CTCAGGTCTTTCCCATGGCTCGTAATGATTGCCTTTTGGAAAGATCACCAGTTGAGATTGAGAAATACTCTTAGCTATCAGCTTTGTATGCTCTTCTTTGATCACATCATCTGATCCGGCCATCACTAAAACAGGACAGGTTATTTTAGACAGATCATTTTCATTAATGTTCGGTTCGTTCTGCAGCAGATGGATCATGCGTATCCTGAACGCGTTTTTACCGGTAGTGTCCTTTAATTCATTCAATTGTTTTTTCAACTCACGATTTACCCACGGCTTTACCGAAGAAGTATTGTTGTAAAGATTAGCGCCCATCACCGCAAGCCGCTTTACTTTTGAAGGATGCTTCATGGCCAGTATCAATCCTGTATTTCCGCCATCGCTCCAGCCAAGCACATTCACGCTGTCAAGTTTCAATGCATCTAAAAAAGCTTTGGTATCTTCTGCAAACAGATCGTAGGTAAATTTCTTTCCATCTTCAGATGATTTTCCCTGCCCTCTTGTATCGAGCGCTATTACCCTGAATGATTTTGAAAGTTCTGGTATCTGTTTGTAAAATGAACCGATGGATTCTGAATTGCCGTGCAACAACAATAGAGGCGCGCCTTGTCCGTAAGATTCATAGTACAGCCTGATATTATTTACGTTCACATAATTTCCGGAATCTTCATTACTGCCATACTTTTTTCCAAACCTGGCATTGGTGCCATCTACAAGAAATGATTTGTTTCCAGAATAGGCAGTGTTATTTGTCTGGGCGATGAAACCATTTCTTTTCTGTAAATAGCCCCATGATTTAAAGATAGCCGTAGTATCTCCTTCGAAGCTGCCTTCACTAACGGGCACTTCTTGCATCTTATCTTTTTCAGTTTCTATAAACAATTTGAAATCGTCAAAATAAAACTTTCCTTTTCGGTGATACAATCCGCCAAAGGCCAGCCACTCGGCGTCTTTGTCAATTTTTCCTGAGATGGTATATACTTTCCATTCATTGAGGCGGATCGGTTTATCCATCATGTTATAGAAGAAACCCATTTTACCGTTTGGCCTGTCTACCCTGGTCCAGATCTCGGCATCTGCTGTGCTGTCTATCAGCGTTACTTTTACAGCTGCCTGCAATTGAAATTTTTTCCCTCTGTACGGTTTTACATCAACACGCTGGGAGAAAGCGCCCCAATCGTTTGCAATTTGTTGCGTAAAGGCGGCTTGAAAAAGTAAACAAGACAACAGGCAGGCGATGAGTGGCTTCATGCAGGGAAGATAGTAAAAAAGCTGTGAGCTATGAGCTGCGAGCTGCGAGCAATAAGCAAGGCTCACAACTCACAACTCACAACTCACAGCTCGCAGCTCGCCGCTTAATTCAGCCTCCTTGAAAATTCCACTTTTCCATCATCATACAAACCTTCAAGAGCAGTGACCGTTCCGTCTGCGCTTTTTATAAACCGTATGCGGAAGTAAGGAATTCCTTCCAGCGCGAATAAATTATCTTTCAAAGGCATCAGCTTTGCTTTGCCATTGGGAGTGCCTGTTCTTTCATAAAACAACCTGCCTTCTGCAAAGCTGATCTTGCGATTATCTGCATAATCACCCGCAAAATTCTTAAGATAGCTTTCATTGACGGCAGGTGGTTGTGCTTCCGCCATTAAGCCCGTAGCCATCCATTCATACATCGATCTGATCTCTTGTTGAGCGGTAGAAGCTGCAAGCTGTTCATACGCTTTAGCCTGTGCTACTATCAATGCTTTATCTGCACCGATCCTGATATCCGGCATCACTCCTTTGCCTTGCCAGTTGGTTTTTGTAACCGGGTTCACATTTTCAAAAGCAGGTATCATAATGTACATTTCTTTATTGATGGCAAAAATATAACCGGGGTTTGCCTCCCCTTTTGTTACCTCACCCACAACTACCGCCCTTTTATAGGATTGAAGTGTATAGCTGAATGCTTCCGCGGCTGATGAACTTCTTTTACTGGTAAGAATATAAACCGGAATGTTCTTATCGTATTTCCTGGCAGATGGATCTTTAGTTGTATAAATGAGAGTAGGCGTTTTGTCTGTCCTGCTTCTTCTTTGCATGATCAATGTGGAATCGGGCAGGAAATAATTCAATAGAAAGCTGCACGTTCTGGCATCGCCGCCGCCGTTTTGCCTGAGGTCTATAATGAGCGCAGAACTGTTGGAAAGAAAGTTCATAGCCGCAATCAATGTGGGCTTCGATAATTCGGGATCAACAAACATATTGAACTTCAGATAACCCACATTGCCATCGAGCCGCTCAGCTTTGCGCACCATGTAATTCTCGAACTTTGCGCGCGCTAAAAACTCAGGTGCATACGCAGGTTTGCTGTTATCGCTATTAGCTTCTGCTTCAATTTGCTTTACGCGAACGGGATCGAAAAAAATATCGACGTGCCTGTCGTTGCTCAGGGTTTCAAGATCGTTATTGATGTTCTTCAGGAAATCTTCGGCAGTAGAATAAGCGGCGTAGCTGCCTGCGGAAAGCTTTTTATAGATCTGCTGTTCCATTGTATTTAACACATCCGGGAAAATGTAGTTTGCTTTCAGCAAGGTAAAAGCTTTGTCGATGATCTGCTTTTGTTCTGCAGGGGTAATTGGCCGGTCACTTCTTTGAGCAATGGCACAAACCGAAGTTGTTATGAGCAGCAGGGACATAGCAATGCCCGTGAAAATTTTTTGTAAATTTTTCATGATGAAAATGATAATAAGTTTAGAAAATTGTTTATAGCGGAGTGTGGGCTATTTATTTTTTATGATGTTATAATACACTCCGAATGCTATCGAAAGAAAAAGCATAATAACGCCTAAGGCAAGATAGCCTGATCTTATGCCTGTGAGCTCTGCAAGACAATAAAGCAACAATAAGGATATGCCGGAAGCTGCGAGTATAAGCACCCATTTGATGTATGCATACTTAATCATGCGCTTGTCTTCAGAAAAAAGCGCAACGAGTGTTGCCTCGGAAAGCTGTTTGTCAAGCGCTTTCTCTTTTAACTTCCTTTCCGCATTGATCCTGAAAATATTTACAACCGTGTTAGAGAGCAGGTAAATGATCAACAGGGGGATCCCGAACTCAAACACTTTATCAGGGATGATCTTATTC
>JBAVMD010000199.1:0-4045 GCA_049689695.1 Chitinophagaceae bacterium
GATGCGATCCGCTCTCCCGCACGTGTGCTGCCCGTAAATGAAATGGCTTTAATGGCAGGATGCTTTACGATCGCTTCACCGGTAACAGGACCAGTACCGTGCACAATATTCAACACCCCTTCGGGCAAACCGGCTTCTTTGCAGATATGGCTTAACAGGTAGGCCGTTACAGGTGTTACTTCTGATGGTTTTGCTATTACACAATTCCCTGCAGCTAATGCAGGAGCAATTTTCCAGGTAAATAAATACAGCGGAAGATTCCAGGGCGATATGCAACCAACAATGCCGATCGGTTGACGCATGGTATAATTGATGGCCTTGTCTTCCATGTTGTGGTTCTCGGAAGCAAAGTGCATAAGGCCTGTTGCAAAGAACCTGAAGTTGGCAGATGCCCGGGGGATGTCAACCCGTTTGCTCAGCCAGAGCGGCTTACCATTGTCGCAGCTTTCTGCTTTCGCCAGTTTTTCGAGGTTTTCATCAATCAGCGTAGCGATGCGGTTCAATACCTGGAACCTTTGTTCCGACGGCATTACAGACCATGCCGGGAATGCTTTTTTCGCGGCCTGCACGGCAACATCAACATCTCTCTCATCGCTATCGGGTATGCGTGTGAGTATTTCGCCTGTGGCAGGATTGATGTTATCAATGAATTTTCCGCTCAGCGGCCCGATAAGATTTCCGCCGATATAATTTTCGAGATAATATGGTATGCGCAGTTCCATCAGATGCTTCCTGTGCGGCCTCCATCTACCGGTATGCTTACACCGTTTACATAAGAAGCGGCAGGGCTTGCAAGAAAGGCCGCTACGTTGGCTACTTCGCTTGCTTCGGCAAAGCGTTTCATGGGCACTTCATGCTGCATTTCTTCCTCTACATCTTCTTCAGCCGCGTTCTTTTTTGCAGCGGTAGCCGATACAATACTGGTAAGCCTTTGCGTACGCGTAAAGCCCGGCAGGATATTATTTACAGTGATATTAAATTCACCCAGCTCATTAGCCATGCTCTTGGCCCAGGACGCCACTGCACCACGAATGGTATTAGACACGCCCAGGTTTTTTAAAGGAATTTTTACCGAAGTAGATATTATGTTGATGATGCGGCCATAGCCTTCTGACTTCATGCCGGGGATCACAACTTTAGCCAGTATATGATTGCAGATCAGATGCTGGTTGAATGCAATAAGGAATTCTTCGGTTATAGCCTGCGCGATGGGACCTGCAGGGGGTCCGCCCGTATTGTTGATCAAAATATGCACAGCATTTGTTTCAACAAGGTTTTCCGCAACTGATCTTACCTGTTCGGGGTTATTAAAATCAGCAACGGCATAAGTGTGGAGTTGCCTGTTGCTGGTGTCCAGCTTTACAAGCGCCTCCTGCAAAGCCGTTTCATTGCGTGCAAGCAGGATGCAATTAGCCCCCAGTAATGCCAGTTCTTCGGCTATCGCCAGTCCTATGCCTTGAGTGCTGCCGCAAACAAGCGCCGTTTTCCCATCCAGTGAAAGGTTCATGTATGTGTTTAAAAATCAAACCTAAATAAAATTGTCGTAATTTTTTGACCTCAATTCATTCACCAAAAGTCTTGCTATATGGCTGTAAGCGCACCCTTCAATTTAAAAAAATGGATAGATGAGCACCGCGACCTGCTTAAACCGCCCGTGGGCAACCAATGCGTGTATAAAGATGCAGAGAATTTTATTGTAATGGTGGTAGGCGGCCCCAATGCCCGTAAAGATTATCATTATAATGAAAGCGAGGAGCTGTATTACCAGTTGGAAGGGAATATTGTGCTGAAGATCATTGACGACGGAAAGCCCAGGAGCATTCCTATTAACGAAGGGGATATGTTCCTGCTGCCGCCAATGACGCCGCATTCACCACAGCGCCCGGCGAATACGGTAGGGTTGGTGATAGAAAAAGTGAGGGAAGATGAGGAGAATGAGAAAGATGCGTTTATGTGGTTTTGTGAAAACTGCGGGAATAAGCTGTATGAGGAATTTGTTTTTGTGAAGGATATAGTCAAACAATTGCCACCTATTATGGAGCGGTTCTATTCTTCTGAGGAATTGAGAACTTGTAGTAAGTGTGGGACTGTGATGGAGCCGCCGGGGAAGAAGTAGGGGGGCTTTGAGGGAAGCAGGGGAACGCGGATTGTCAGGATCTGTTAGGATTTTTTAGGATTAGTTCTGGTATTTTAGATGAGTTCAGCAAATATGATGAGCGATTTTACATTTTTAAAAGTGAAAAATACTTTAGAAAAGCGATGATTTTCCCTTTGTATAAATATAGTGCATCCAGACCTTTGGCCAATGGCAGATAATCGCTTGCATTGGGACATCACTTCTTCAATTATCAAATCTTTTTATTCAGTTTATAATGAGTTAGGGTATGGTTTTCTCGAAAAAGTATATCAAAATTCATTACTAATAGAATTACGCAATGCTGATTTACAATGTCAACCATCATGTCCGATTGTCGTTTTTTACAATAATCAACAGGTTGGTCTGTATGTGGCAGATATCGTAGTGAACAGTTGTGTTATAATAGAAATTAAAGCTGCTGAAACTTTGTGCGAGGAACATGAAGCCCAGTTAATTAATTATCTGAAAGCAACAGATATTGAAGTAGGCATACTTTTAAATTTTGGCAAAGAGCCCCAGTTTAAAAGAAAAGTATTCTCTTCGGTTTATAAAAATTGATCATAAATGTCAGATTACCCCGATTCGCAATAAATCATTAAGATTGTAGCTTGCAAATCATTAGAACGTCAAAAACTAAACGTACAAATCCTAATAAATCCTAACAGATCCTAAAAATCCGCGTTCCCAAGTACTATGCCTAAAATCGACATACATACCCACATCATGCCGGATAAAATGCCTAACTGGACCAAAAAATTCGGCTACGGGGAATTTATTCATTTGGAAGAAAGGAATTGTATGGCGTGCATGATGAAAGGAGACAAGGTTTTTAGAGTTGTAGACAAAAATACATTCGATGCCACAACACGTATAGATGAGTGTCGTTCATCTAACGTAACCCAACAAGTGCTTTCCACCATCCCGGTCCTTTTCAACTACTGGGCGAAGCCGGAAGATGCGCTGGAAACATCAAGATTTTTTAATGATCACATAGCGGAAACTGTTTCGGCTTATCCTGACTCGTTCATCGGCCTTGGCACCGTTCCCATGCAGGACGTCGACCTCGCCATCAAAGAAATGGAACGCTGCATAAGCGAATTAAAAATGCCTGGGCTCGAGATCGGCACAAACATCAATGGCAAAAACTTAAGCGATCCCTCTTTTCACCCCTTCTTTGAAGCGGCAGAAAGATCAGGCTGCGCCATCTTCATTCATCCCTGGGAAATGATGGGCGAACAGCAAATGGAAAAATACTGGTTGCCCTGGCTGGTAGGTATGCCGGCAGAGACCACCCGCGCTATCTGTTCATTGATCTTCGGCGGCATTTTTGAAAAATTTCCAAAGCTGCGCGTTGCATTCGCGCATGGAGGCGGCTCATTTCCTTATACGCTGGGGCGCATCGAGCATGGTTACCATGTACGTCCGGACCTGGTGCAGGTTGACAATCCCGTTAATCCCCGCGATTACCTCGGCAGATTCTGGGTAGATAGTCTTGTGCATGATCCGCACTCCTTCCGTTTTCTGATGGAAACAGTAAGTGAAGACAAAATATGCCTCGGAAGCGATTATCCCTTTCCGTTGGGCGAGCACAGACCCGGGGAATTGATAGAGAGCATGAAATTGAATAAAAAAACAGAAGAGAAACTGCTGTATGCAAATGCAATGGAGTGGCTTGGAATACAAAGCGGTCATTAGTCATTATTCATTAGTCATTAGTCATTGGGTCATTTGGTCATTAAGTCATTGGGATATTCGCATTGATGACTAATGACTTAATAACCTAATGACCTCAGTAGTGTCCCGTTTAAACTAGAAGATTTTCAATTGGTTATCTAAAAGTTCTTTGACATCTTGATTGTTTTGCTTTTGAAGTAGTTGATTTATATGGGTTTTGTCCAAAAGTGATGT
>JBAVMD010000200.1:0-11270 GCA_049689695.1 Chitinophagaceae bacterium
ATACAGCCTTTTGTAATCTTTATCAGGGAAATAAAATGCATTCAGGTTTTGAAACTCTACATCCGGCGTAAGATTATCTTTTGAATTATAATTCCTGTAGCCGTGATCGCTCTGCACAATGATCACCCGCGGGCGCTTCGCTTCTTTCATCAGCCTGGTACAAAGGTCTGTGATAACTGTGTTGGTGTATTTCAGCTGTTCTAAATAATCTTCGTGCTTTACCGACATCCATTCTATTTGCGGTTTGAGATTGCCTGCACTGTCGAACAAAAACGGAGCGTGCGGCATAAGAAAATGGGCGTACAGGAACAGTGGCTTTTCCTGCGGCTCTGCAGATAATTTTTTGATAGCTGCATAGCTTTCGGTAATGCGGCTTAAATTATCAGTACACTCTTTTAAAAAGAAAGGAGTTAGTTTTTTTTCGATGGGTTTTTTTCCCTGGAAGATCTTGAAGTTCCATGCGATGTCTGACCGGAAGCGGAACCAGAATGTTTGCGCTGCTATCAATTCCCTCGGCTCTGTAAGAACAAACGGAGCAATGCGCGCAGGCGCATCGTTAAAATGAAACCAAGAATAATTATAGAACTTATAGCCCTGTTTTTTAAGGATGCGGAACAGCTCATTGTCTTCAAACTGGCTGAGCTGCCCGCTTGAACGGAATGCGTTTGTGTACTTAAGACCTTTCTCCTGGTAATCCATGTTCAACGTGCTTCCCATGGAAAAAACAGTGTAATTATAGTTGCTGGTGGAATTTCTCGCATAATAAAATCCGCTGCTGTCTAAAAAATTATCAAGCTTATGGTTATCGTAATTCCAGAAAGATTTTAGTACGCTCGAATTGGCATACATGTCAAATACAAGAAAATAAATATCGGGATTGCTGCAAGTGTCGCAGGTTTTATAATTATCAGAGATCGGATAGTCTTTCGTGATCCTTTTTATCTTTCCGTCAGTAGCGTTCAGCAGCGTGATGAGCACAATTTCATACGCAACAAAAATGATCAATACAATATTCAGGTATTGATAAGTATTGTAGAATGGTTGTCTTGTCCTTACAAGAAAAAATCCCAGTAGCAAAATGACAATTCCGATCACACAAATCATAACAGTGTACTTGCCAATAAAGGGAATATTCTCTTCAAAGAAGCCATGAATGGGCCCGAAAAAGAAGAATATGAACTGTACAAAAAATGCCAGCAGCGTGAGCCTGCGTATCAATGGTTTTTTAATGGAAAAAAAAGCAAACAGCGCGGCAGATACGCCCAGGTACCAGAAGGTCTCCGGGATGAGTAATTGATGGGGGTTCAGCACACGGAAATAATCCGTTAATAAATGCAACAGGAAAAACACGGGCAGCAGGATCAAAAACAAAGGAAAGCGCTGAAGGGTTCTTTTCATTTATACTGTTTACCGGGATGTCCGTACAATTGGTTTTATAATTTTGAAGGTGCCAAAATACTTTATCCCGACCGTTTATCCCAAACGCGCTTATCCCATTGGTGTAAAACCCTTATTTTACCAGTAAAATAAACCCCATATGCGAAAATTGCTCGTATTGCCTGTTTTGATGCTTGCCGTTGCCGGCTTTGCGCAGGACAAGAGTAAACCCCCTTCTTCTGTTCCCGTAACAGATACTGCTAAACCAGCCGCCCCTAAAAAGGTGGGCATTACAGACAAAGTAAAAAGCGCTAAGAAATCCGAAGGCCTGTTCACTGTTTACCAGGATACAGCCACCGGAAGCGTGCAGTTGTATGTAAAAAAGAACCAGCTGGGCAAAGAATACATTTACCAGAGCTATTCATTAAATGGCCCTACCAGCCTTTTCCTCCACAGGAATATGCAGCGCACGAACCTTGCCTTCCGCATCCAGAAAGTATTTGACAAGCTGGAATTTTCCATACTGAACAACAATTTTTATTACGATAAGAACAATGCCATTGGCAAAACTGCCGGTGCGGATGTTGCTGAAGCCGTTTTTCTTTCAGAAAAAGTGAGTGGCGAAGACGACAACGGTTACCTGATCAGTGCAGATGGATTGTTCCTGAGCGAGAAGCTGGATCCTATAAAGCCATTGCCCTCGCCCGGACTGCCTCCCGGCCTGGTGTTCAGCCTAGGCGGATTGAACCCGATGAAATCAAAATACAATTCCATCAAATCATATCCCCAGAACACGAACATCCTGGTTGACCTGGCTTACGATAATCCTATGCCGTTCAACGGTGGTGGAAAAGACATTACCGATGCACGTTACGTACGCGTTTGCATGCAGCACAGCTTTATTGAAATGCCCGATAATGATTACAGGCCAAGAAGGGATGATCCGCGCGTTGGTTACTTCATGAGCGAAGTGAACGACCAGACAAGCATGAGCGTAACACCTTTCCGCGATGTGATCCACCGCTGGCACCTTAAGAAAAAAGATCCTACTGCCGCATTGAGCGAGCCGGTTGAACCCATCGTTTGGTGGATTGAGAATACTACACCGGTTGAATACCGCGCTGTTGTAATGGAAGCTGGCAATAAATGGAATGAAGCTTTTGAAAAAGCAGGTTTCAAAAATGCTGTTGTAATGAAGATACAGCCCGATGATGCCGATTGGGATGCGGGCGATATCCGTTACAATGTGATCAAATGGGTTTCTTCTCCATACCCGCCTTATGGCGCCATTGGTATGCACGCCATCAATCCTAAAACAGGACAAACCATTGCCGGTGATATTGTGATAGAATGGGCAAGCGCAGCCGGCACGCCTATCATAGATGAATTGTATGGCGGGCCTACACCTACTCATGCTTACGATCGCCGCCAGCAGGCAATGGCTAATATTATAGGATCAGAGGCCAATTGCACGCTCTCCGGCGAATTGCGCGAGCAGTTCATGACAGGCCTTACTGTTCTTGAATCAGCCGACGCCTCAGAGCCGGAAATGAAGGAGATGCACAAGCAGTTCCTGTATTATCTCATCATGCACGAAATGGGTCATACCCTCGGTTTGAACCACAACATGAAGGCAAGCCAGATGCTGAAGCCTGCTGAGTTGAACAACAAAGACCTTACAAGAAAAATAGGACTGATGGGTTCTGTGATGGACTATCCCGCAGCCAACATTGCGATGGATAAAACTAAGCAGGGCGATTACTATACAACCAAGGCTGGTCCTTACGACCTATGGGCAATCGAGTATGGATATACTCCGCTTACGGAAGCGGAAGAAGAAGCTGCGCTGAACAAGATCCTTGCACGCAGCACCGAGCCTTACCTGGCATTTGGAAACGATGCCGATGACATGCGCTCACCCGGCAAGGCCATTGACCCGAGGGTAAATATTTTTGATATGAGCGGCGACGCCCTTGCATTTGCAGAAGATCAGTTTAAAGTGATCAAGGGCGTAATGGGCAAGCTTAAAGATAAATTCAGCAAGCCTGGTAAATCGTATGCCGAAATGCGCTCCAGGTACAACATTCTCAACAACCAGCGTTTCAACATGGCGTCTTCTGTAAGCCGTTTTGTTGGAGGTGTGTATATCGATCGCAGCTTTGTGGGCCAGCAGTCCACTGCCAAACCACTTACGCCGGTTCCGCTGGCAACCCAGAAAAAAGCCATTGAGGTATTGAATAAATATGTGTTTGCGCCGGATGCATTCAATGGCGATGAGCAGGTATTCCCTTACCTGCAGTTGCAGAGAAGAGGCTTTAATTTCTTTACTTCAACCGAAGATCCCAAGATCACGAGCGTATACTCGAGCCTTCAGAGTTTTGGCGCTTTGAGCCATATTCTGCACCCGTCTACTTTACAGCGTATCACCAATTCGCGCCTGTATGGTAACCAATACAGTGTGGCCGACGTAATGAGCGATCTTACCAAAGGCATCTTCAGTGCAGACCTGCAGGGCAAGGTGAATGTATACCGCCAGTACCTGCAAACACAGTATGTGAAGAACATGGCTGCCATTGCAGGCACCCAGCCCGGCCCGCAGTACGACGATGTTTCGAAAGCGGCTGCTTTGTACACGCTGAAAAAGATCAAAGGCATGTTGGCTACGGCCGTATCGCCCGATGAAGAAACAAAGGCGCACCGCAGCGGCATTGTGTTCCTGATTGACAATGCGCTCACGGTTAAATAACCGTCAGACCTTAAACAATAATAAAATAGCCCCGCCTTTTGCGGGGTTATTTTATTTCCCTTAACCGCCGTGCTGCTTTTACAGCTAAATTTGCCCGGCTTTATTTACATGGCACTCAAACTACTCAACAGGAACAGGAACCCGGACCAGGCGGAGATGAGCTTCATCGATCACCTGGAAGCATTAAGATGGCACATCATCAGGTCGTTGCTGGCTATTATGGTGGGCGGCGTGGTGATCTTTCTCAACATCGATTGGGTATTTGATCATATTATCCTGGGCCCTATACGCAAAGACTTTGTAAGCTATATAGCGCTTTGCGATTTCAGCCATTGGGCACGGCTGGGCGATGCCTTGTGCATGCCGCCGGTTGATATTACCATGCAGGCAACTTCTTATTCTACCCAATTCCTGTCGAGCATTACTATTGCTTTTATGGGTGGGTTTATGTTTGCGTTTCCCTATGTTTTCTGGGAGTTCTGGCGGTTTGTGCGGCCTGCGCTTACCTCCAAAGAGCTTAAGAGCACAAGAGGCGCTATTATTTTTGTTTCGTTTTTCTTTTTTCTGGGCGCTGCTTTCGGTTATTTCCTGCTGGCTCCATTTACTTTCAGCTTTCTGGCCAATTACCAGTTGGGTGCAAGTCACCTGATCATCACAAGGCCTACCATTGCAGATCATATTGATAACCTCACCAATATTACGCTGGGCACTGCGCTGGCGTTTCAATTGCCCGTGGTTGCTTATGTGCTTACGCGCATTGGCATTATCACACCCAGCTTTTTGAAAACCTATCGCAAGTATGCGGTAGTGGCCATATTGGTGATTGCCGCCATCATCACTCCATCCCCGGATTGGATAAGCCAGGTATTGGTTTGTCTGCCGCTTTTACTGCTGTACGAACTCAGCATTATCATCTCCAAACGCGTTTATAAGGCTGAGCAAAAGAAGTGGCAGGAGTGGGAGTAAGCATGCTCGTTATGCAAGCGTTAAAGCCTGTTTCATCGTTCATTTTAGCAATTAATGGTATGTAATGTGCTTTAGAGGCTTCGCCTATGCGTACTATTAAAATTCCTCTCTTCCTAGCCTCTATACTTTTCTTTACGAACTGTAAAAAAGAAGGTACTTCTACTTCGGAAGCCCCGGATAATTGTGTGGTTTCGAAAGGTACTTCCAGTGGAGATATTATTGCAGGGCAGTACATTGTTGCTTACGAACCATCGGTAGGCGCACGTACTTCCTCTGCCAAAAGCGTGACTGAAGTTGGTACTGCTATACTTCAAAAACATAATATAAGCAAGGCTGCCATCGAAACTGCTTTTACAGGAGATGTTCAGGGATTTGTAGCCAGGCTCACCTCTGATGAGGCTGCTCTTCTGCAGCAGGACCCATCCGTTAGCGCAGTTGAGCCTGATCGTATTGTTGCGCTCGGTACATGCTTTACTGTAGTTGCGCCCACACTGATCACCTGGAACATAAATAAAGTTGGTTACGGTGATGGGACCGGTAAAACTGCGTGGATTTTAGATACGGGAATAGACTTCGATCATCCCGATCTGAATGTAGACGTTACACGCAGTAAAAGTTTTGTAACCGGTGTTACATCTGCAGATGATGAGAACGGACATGGAACGCACGTAGCAGGTATTATCGGGGCAAAGAACAATACCATCGGTGTATTGGGTGTGGCCTCGGGCGCTAACCTGGTATCTATGCGGGTGCTTGACAAAGAAGGTAAAGGCAAGTTGTCTTACATCATTCAGGCATTGTCTCACATAAATACCAATGGAAAGGCCGGCGATGTAGTAAACCTTAGCCTGGGTGAAGACGTGGTTTCAGATATCCTTGATCAGCAGGTACAGAATACCGCCAGTCGCGGCATATTTATTTCGATTGCTGCGGGTAACGACGCAAAGCCTGCAATACAATTTTCTCCCGGCCGTGCCAACGGAACAAATATTTATACCGTTTCTGCTGTTGACAGTCTCAATAATTTTGCAAGCTTTTCAAATTATGGAAATGATGCGGTTGATTATGCAGCGCCTGGTGTAAGAATATTATCAACGTACATGGATGGAAAGTATGCAAGAATGAGCGGCACTTCAATGGCTGCTCCTCACGTAGCGGGATTGCTGCTGATCAGCGGTGGAAAATTACGTTCATTAGGAACTGCACTCAACGATCCTGATGGCACACCCGATCCTATTGCAGTGAAATAAATATAATCACGGATTGGAAGAAGGATTAAAGGATTTCACGGATAAGAAAATAGCTTACAAATTCTTATCCGTGAAATCCTTTAATCCTTCTTTCAATCCGTGCTCCTCTCTTAATCCTAAATCACTTTATCAGGCGTTATCGGTAATTCCCGAATCCTTTTTCCTGTTGCGTGATACACCGCATTGGCAACAGAAGATGCAAATCCTATCAACGCAATTTCTCCCATGCCTTTCGATCCCATCGGGTTGATGATAGGGTCTGGCTTATTTACAAACAGTGCATCTATGTGCGGACAATCAGCATGCACCGGCACATGATAATCCGCGAAATTATTATTGATGATGCGCCCGAAGCGATGATCAATCACAGCCTCTTCGGTTAGCGCCATGCCTATGCCTCCCACTACGCCGCCAATCATCTGGCTGGCAGCAGTTTTCTCACTCACTATCTTTCCCGCATCGGCCACCGTTACTACTCTTTTTACACGCACCACACCTGTTCTGGGATGCACATGTACTTTGGTGAAATGAACAGAGAAAGAATACATCGAATATTTCTGGCTCTCCGGACTTCCGCCGCGCGACTCCTGTGTTATTTCAATAGAAGGAAGCGACGATTGTTTTAGAAGATCAACATAAGAAATTCTTTTGCTGTTGTCGCTTGCGAGTATGATGCCGGCATCTTTAAAAACAAGGTCCTCTGTTTTTGAACCTGCAAAAAAACCTCCCTGCTGTGTGGCTTGTGCCGCGATCTTTTTCTGCAATGCAATTCCCGCTTCATACACTGCCGAACCTAAGGTAGAGGTAGTTGTTGATCCACCTTGCGTGGGGCCGGGCGGTAACGATGAATCACCTAATTGAAATGTTACTTTGTTTGAAGGAAGCCCCATTACGTCTGATGCAATTCTCACCATGGCAGTAGCAGTGCCGGGACCACTATCGCTCACAGCGCTCTGCACTATCAGCGATCCATCTGCCATTAATCTTGCAAGCACAGTTGCATTGCCCCGGAAGGCGCCGAACACGCCGCTGCTCATTCCATAACCCACGAGCCAGCCATTCTCCTGCATGGAACGCGGCTGTCTGTTGCGTTCCCACCAGCCGATGCGCTCTGCGCCCATCTGGTAGCACTCTTTCAAAAATTTACTGGAGAAAGGTTTATTATTTTCCGGGTTGGTCTCAGCATAATTGCGCAGCCTGAATTCCACCGGATCGAGATCCAGTGCATACGCCATTTCATCCATCGCACATTCCAGTGCATACGAGCCGGTGGCTTCGCCGGGCCCGCGCATCCAGGTGGGTGTGCTCAGATCAAGCGGGGCAATTTTATAACGCGTGACCACATTCGGACATGCATACATGAAGCGCGACATTGCAACGGTACCTTCTGTAAATTCTTCATAAGAAGAAGTCTGCGACCAGGCCTCGTGTGTGAGGCCGGTAAGTTTCCCATCGCGCGTAGCGCCCAATCCCATCTTCTGAATGGTGTAAGGACGATAGCCTACCTGCGTAAACATTTGTTCGCGATGCAACACAAGCTTTAATGGCCTGCTGATCTTTTGCGCACCCATCACTGCCGCAATTACATGCGGCCATGTGCGCAATGCAGAACCAAATCCGCCGCCAACAAATTGCGCTATTACTTTTACATTTTCTTCTTTCAATCCAAACGCCTGCATAACACTGCGCTGGGTAGATTTTACGCCCTGTGTTTTATCGTAGACCGTTACTTTATCGCTGCCATCCCACACCGCAATAGTAGAATGCAGCTCCATGGGCAGATGCACTTCTATAGGCATGGTGTATTCCGCTTCTATTGTAACGGGCGCTGTTTTATACACATCGCCTTCACCACGTTTGTATTCAGCAAGACGTGCATTTTTAGGAGCAACAGTAGCAGGAATATTGGCGGCAAGATCAGTTTGCGAAGTTTCTTTTGTGTACTGCACTTTCACCATGGAGGCTGCCTGCATGGCACGCTCAAATGTATCTGCCATTACCATGGCAACGGGCTGGCCATAAAAATAAACGCGATCACTGTTGAATATTTTTAATCCTCCTCCCCATGTAGGGCCCTTGGCAGGGTTAGCCCCCTGGTCGTAACCGGGGACCTTAGGTGCGTTCTGGTAAGTTAGTACGCCAATTACACCGGGTGCGCGTTCTGCCGCTTTTGTATCTAGCGAAGCGATGCTTCCCTTTGCAATAGTGCTGCCCACCAGTACTCCGTAAGCAAGATTTTCTAACTGGTATTCCGCAGAATATTTTGCGGCCCCGGTTACCTTGGCTTTTCCATCTACGCGATCGATGGGATCGGCTGCCTCGTATATTGATAAACGTGAGTTATCCATAAAATAGTTTAGCTTTTTGCTGCTGCTGTTTGTAATGCTTCAACAATGGCGGCTGGCGCCAGCTTCAGTTTGAAATTATTTTGTCCGTAGCCTTTAGCATTTTTCATAGCCAGCTTTGCGGCCTGTGTAAAATTTTCTTCGCTTGCTGTCTTGCCTTTCAGGAACTGCTCCGCTTCGCGAAGGCGCCATGGCTTGTGCGCTACACCGCCCATGGCAAGACGTACATCTTTTATGTTGCTGCCATTCATTTCCAGCGCCGCGGCCACTGAAACAAGTGCGAATGCATAGGAAGTGCGGTCGCGTACTTTGAG
The DNA here is from genome assembly GCA_049689695.1 of Chitinophagaceae bacterium. Taxonomy (GTDB): domain Bacteria; phylum Bacteroidota; class Bacteroidia; order Chitinophagales; family Chitinophagaceae; genus DASPKM01. The sequence goes on from JBAVMD010000200.1 coordinate 8,999, forward strand.
GTAATGATAGTTCTTCTGGAATTTGTTATCAGGAATATGAACTGCTGTAATGAGTTCGTCCCTGTTAAGCGTGTTATCGCGTTGTGGTTGATCACCTGGCAGGCGATGAAATTCGCCAAACGGAATACGGCGGTCTGCCTTATAACCGCTAACCAGTACCGTTGCATCCAACGCTGCCAACGCAACACACATATCGCTGGGATGAACCGCAATGCAATTTTCAGATGCCCCGAAAATGGCGTGCATGCGGTTGTAACCTTTCAATGCGCCGCATCCGCTGCCTGGCTGGCGTTTGTTGCAGGGCATATCGGTATTATAAAAATAGGGACAGCGCGTACGTTGCATCATGTTGCCGCCAACAGTAGCCATGTTGCGCAGCTGTGCCGAAGCGCCGGCTTTAAACGCAAGCGACAAAAGTGGATGATGTTTTAATACCAGCTCGTGTTCCGATACATCGCTGTTGCGTGCAAGTGCGCCTATCAACAAGCCGTTGTTTTGTTTTTCAACATTGGCCAAAGGAAGATTGGTGATATCGATAAGCTTTTGCGGGTTCATCACGCCCTTCTTCATCAGGTCTATAAGATTGGTGCCGCCTGCAACAAATAAAGCAGCAGCATCTTTTGTTTTTACATCGATGGCTGATTTTGCCGTGGAAGCGCGGATATAATCGAAGTTGATCATAGCTTTTGTCCTCCCTTTTTTACATCATTAATAGCATCTACTATATTTGAATAAGCGCCGCAGCGGCAGATGTTCCCGCTCATGTATTCACGTATTTCATCTTCTGTATTTGCATGCCCTTCGCGGATGCAGGCAATTGCCGACATGATCTGCCCGGGGGTGCAATAACCACACTGGAACCCATCGTATTTGATGAATGCTTCCTGCATGGGATGGAGATCATCGCCTTTGGCCAATCCTTCTATAGTAGTTATTTTTTTGCCCTGCTGCATTACGGCAAATGTGAGACAGGAGTTGATGCGCCGGCCATCTACATGCACGGTACACGCGCCGCATTGACCATGATCGCAACCTTTCTTGGTGCCTGTTAATCCCAACTGTTCGCGCAGAAGATCCAGCAGGGTTACACGAGGTTCAATGGTAAGGCTGTGTTGAATTCCATTTACATCAAGTTGTACGGAAACTTTTTCAAACCACGCAGCGATCTTTTCATCATTCTCCGCAGCCTGTATAATGGTGGATGGTGCAAGGCCCAGCGCTGCCAAAGCCGTAGATTGCTTAAGGAAGTTTCGCCGGGAGGAATGATTCGGACATTCTTCCGGATGCTTTTCGTTTTGATTCATAGATTGATCTTATTGGAATGTTTAAGGTAAGAAGGTTTAATCATTAATTCGTAGTTTAGATAAACTCTGTTTATGTTACGCCTGCTCTTATTATTCTGTTTGATAAACAGCTTCGCCTTTGCGCAAAATAAATCCAGGGACGCAGGTCATCTCATTTACCTGTTAGGCCGCGATACCACCATGGCTGGTTCGTATTCTTTACACGGCAGCGATTTTTATATTGAAGTTGTTGCACGGCCCAATGTTTCGGTAACAAAGATCAGTGGCAGCCTGAACCATAAAGGTGAATTGCAAACTGCGCAAGGCTATACTTACAAACCGGTGCCTGGTAAAGATTCGCAAATGATCGTTCAGTATAATTTGTACATGAGAAACGATTCAACGATCATAGAACAAACAAGAGGAAAAGATGTGACCACGCAACGTTTTGCCGGGCAAGGCATGACCGCAAATGGAATCGGCGTTGCGTTCAGGTACGTGCTGCCCTTCTGGCCACACTACGCACCAAAGAAACTGGGCGACAGCATTGTAAGCGCTCATCTTACTTTAGGTACTAACAAAAGACTAACCATAACAAGAACAGCTCCCGATAAATTATATGCAGGAAGCACGGTGATGGGGATGATGACCTTACAGCTTGATAAAAAAGGAAAGCTTGCGTCTATTAATGCACTTGGTTCATCGTGGAATGTAACTGCTTTGGTAACCGGTCCCATTAATCTTCACCAGTTGGCAGAACGTTATGCGTTGGAAGAACAGCATGGAATTGGAATAAAGATCATTAACGCAGCTGATTCCGTTTTTGCAAAGTTGAATGATGCTTCTGTGAAAATTTATTATTCACGTCCGCAGGTACGCGGCAGAACTATTTTTGGCAGCATAGTTCCCTGGGGAAAATGGTGGAGAACGGGTGCCAATGCAGCCACGCGCATGGTAATTGACAGGCCGGTTTATTTTGATGGAAAGGA
>JBAVMD010000201.1:0-3244 GCA_049689695.1 Chitinophagaceae bacterium
CATTAAGATTGCAATCATACTTATAATCTTTTCCCTGATCATACACCCCGGCTATCATGAAACAGGTATTTATTCTACTGCTTACTATGTTTGCATTTATGAATGCTTCCGGCTATCAGTCTGCAAATACGGATACTATTTATCCGGGACCTTACGCCCTTGTAGCCGGAGGCAGTAAAGGCATTGGCTATGCCATAGCAGAGGCACTGGCAAAAAGGCAATATAATCTTGTGCTGATAGCGAGGCATATGGACAGCCTGCTGTCTGCCAAAACGAAACTGGAAACAGCATACAAGGTACACGTGAGCGTGCTGTCATACGACCTCAGCAAAGAAGAATCGGCCAAAGCGATCTCTCAATGGTGCACCGATAGAAATCTTTCCCTTAAAATGCTTTGTAATGTGGCCGGATACGGAGGCGCCAATGATTATCTTTCATTACCACTGGATTCACTGCGGTACATGGTGAGGCTGAATGTTGAATCTGCCATGGCCCTCACCCTGGTGCTGCTTCCATTGCTGGAAAAGAATAGTCCATCTTATATTCTGAACGTTGCCAGCATGGCGGGCTTTGCACCCATACCGGTTAAGAACATGTATGCAGCTACAAAATCCGCCGTTGTTTTTTTCAGTTATGCTTTGCGTTACCAGTTGCAGGATAATAACATCAGCGTAAGCTGCCTAAGTCCCGGCCCGGTTTTCACCAAGCCCGAGATCGTTAAAGACACGAAAGAAAAATTAGGATGGCTGGGCATGAAAATGGAAGTGCCGCCCAAAAAAGTAGGCGAGATCGCGGTACGCGAAACATTAAAAGGAAAATTGATGATAGTGCCTGGCACACTGGCTAAGCTCAGCTCTGTGATTGTAAGGCTGCTGCCGAGAAGAATGATCGTTGCGCTTTATTATAAAAGGGGAAAGAAATCCGGCAAATAATTAATCTCACTTCATCCTCAATACCGTAAATGAATATGGCGGTAACTCCAGGGTTGTTTTTTCTGAAACTGTTATTTTAATAGTTGTAGGAATCACCGTTTTATCAGTGGGGTTGGCAGACAGCACCGTTTTAGTAGCTGTAGATTCTTCAAGCGCTATTCCGCCTAAATCAATTACTGCGTTTACTGATACAGGAAGCATGTTCACCAGTTTGAAAAACAGCTCATTTGTTTTTGTATCTCTCACTACCGACCAGGCAATTCTTTTACTGATATTTTCCTGTGCATTACCAAGAGTGATCGAAGCCGGTATGTATTGATCGCCGGCGTTTTGCCCATACAATTGTTGAACATAATAACCCGTAGTGGGCTTTACTTCTGTATTATTGAAATAGATCAGGTCAGGATTCCACTGAGTATGTCCTTCCCTGGCAATCAACGGAGCATAAGATGCCATGCTTACAACATCTCCATTGCGTTCAAGCGCCGTTAAATACAAAGCTTCAGACAATGAAGTTTCCCAATTTGTTTTATTACCACCCGGCAAGCTCGCTGCATATTCACCCAGGTAAACTTTTGATTTTGAACGATCGTACCGGTCGTAAAAATCCTGGTTGTTGATGAACCATCCGGGAGATTGATAATAATGTTCGTCAATGACCGGAACTTTTAAGTCAGATGCAATTTTCCATCCCTCTTCATAGTCAGTGCCCTCAAAAAAAGGACCTGCCGTTCCGATAACAGTTATCTCAGGGTGCGTTTTTTTCAATGCCTTATAGATCATCTCAAAACGTTCACGGAAAATTTCTGTGATCAGGTCTTCATTGCCTATGCCGATGTATTTCAGGTTAAAAGGCTTTGGATGTCCCGCTTCCGCTCTTTTCTTTCCCCATGTAGTGTTCACGCTGCCGTTGGCGTACTCCACCAGATCGATAATGTCCTGAATGTATTGCGCCATTTCACTCATGGGAATACCACCCTGCTGCCCTCCGCCACCAGTTGATGAATTCTGGCAGGGCACCCCGGCAGCTATCACGGGAACCGGTTCTGCACCGATGTCTTCACAAAACTGAAAATATTCGAAATAGCCAAGTCCCATGGTTTGATGATAGCCCCAGAGATTGCGGTCGGGCTTGCGCGATTCCAATGCTCCGATAGAGTTCTTCCATTTATAAATATTCTGAATGCCATCGCCATGCGCCACACAACCACCGGGAAAGCGAACAAAGCGCGGACGTATATCTGCTATAGCTTGTGCAAGATCTGCCCGAAGTCCGTTCTGCCGCCCCTTGAATGTTTTTTGAGGAAAGAGTGAAATCATATCCAGCGCAATGCTTCCCTTTTGAAGCGGTTGCAGCTCAAGACGTGCATCTCCTGCATCTGCCGATGGTATCAGCGTAGCCTTCATTGTTTTCCAGGCAGAAGATAAATTACTGATTCTTGTTTTTGCAAGCACGCCTGATCGATCACTTACAAGCCTTACTTCCAGTTGACCTTTTGTTCCTTGTAATTGTTTGATGAAGGCAGAAAAACTAAAAGCCTCACCTTTTTTTACTGCTATGCCATCAAATCCGCTGTTGACCAGCGAAGCGCCGGACGCCTTTACATCCATCACCGCATAGTGAAGATTGTTGACATGAACAGGCGCAAGGGAATCGATGATGAATGTTGCGTTATCTCCTTTTAAAGACCATGCATATTTATTGTTCCAGTTTTTATCTCTGAACGATTTATCGCGTGGATGATATTCAAATCCGCGATTTTGAATGAGCTCTGCATACAAGCCACCATCAGCTGCGTAATTGATGTCCTCAAAAAATACACCCATTAGCAGGTTGCTGATCGGCTTCGCTTTTTGTGGTTGAAGAACAATGGTTGCATCAACAGGTTTTAATCCTGCAAAACGAATATCATCTTCTTTGGTAGTTTCGCTATTCTGTTTGATTTTGTATTGCTGCAGTTCGTAGGTCTTTATAAGCTTATCCACCACGGTCCATGCCACCCGGTGAAACTGGCCCGTAATGCTTTGGCCACTTACCATAGCTGTTATGCTTTGATTTTTGTAATGAGATGATGGCACTTCCGTTACGGAAGTATATGCTTTAAAATCTTTTGTTGTGGTTTGGAAATATTTTTCATTCGCGTCAGCATACACGATCGTGTACACATCAGCGGTATTGTTGTAGCTGATGAAAGGCCGGAGAACATTCTTGCCTGAGCTAACGTAAGGATAGCTTTGCGGTCCCCAATAAATAAGGTCTTTGGAACTTGCATGTGCAAACTGCAGGGTGTAATCGTTAAGGCCCCATACGC
>JBAVMD010000202.1:0-9330 GCA_049689695.1 Chitinophagaceae bacterium
GTATGGAGCAATGGAAGCAGCGTTGATCGGATTGTGGCGCGCAATGCAGGGCGATATTCCGTGATTGGTACAACGGCGGAGGGTTGCAAATCATACGATACGCTTTATGTGAATAGCGTATATCCAAACCCGGTAGTAAGCTTGAATAAAGACACTGCCATTTGCTCGGGATCAGTAAAACTGTTAGATGCAGGCGGCGGCTTTGCTGATTATGCATGGAGTAATGGATCAAATACACGAAGCATTATAGCCAACAACCCGGGTTTGTATTGGGTAACTGTTACCGATAATAAAGGCTGCAAGGGTTCTGATACCAGCCGTATCACAAACCTTTGGCCGGCGCCAAAAGATTTCCTCCCTTCCGATACAGCCATTTGTACTTATGGGAACATATTGCTGAAGCCCTCCGGTTCTTTTGATCGCTACCTGTGGAGCAACAACAGCATCACTTCTTCAATAACTGTATCTAAAGAAGGGAGATATTATCTTACTGTAACGGATAAAAATAATTGTTCGGGAACCGATACGGTTAATGTGGGCAGGAAAGATTGTCTTACCGGATTTTTTGTGCCCAATGCTTTTACGCCCGATGGCAAAAAAGCTAATAACAATTTTAAGCCGTTGATCTTTGGAAGCGTGATAAAATACCGCTTTAGCATTTACAACCGCTGGGGGCAATTGGTTTTTGATTCTGTAGAGCCGGGCAGGGGATGGGATGGATCGGTAAACGGCAAACCGCAGGATTCAAACGTATTCTTATGGGTCTGCACTTACCAGTTTAGCGGTGAGCCGGTAAAAATTGAAAAAGGGTCGGTAGTCCTCGTAAGGTAACTTACCTTTGCTGACTTAAAAATCAGCAGATGAGTGAAGAAAAAAGCCTGAATTTCCTGGAAGAGATCATAGAACAGGATTTAAAAGAAGGCAAGTATAAACAGATCGTAACACGTTTTCCGCCCGAGCCAAACGGGTATCTCCATATCGGCCATGCCAAGAGCATTCTGCTCAACTTCGGACTGTCTAAGAAATATGGCGGCTATACCAATCTCCGGTTCGACGATACCAATCCTACTACCGAAGAAACAGAATACGTTGACGGCATTAAGGACGATGTACGCTGGCTGGGTGTTCAGTGGAAGAATGAGCTGTATGCATCCGATTATTTCGATAAACTTTACGAATATGCTGTAAAGCTTATCAATAAAGGCCTGGCTTACGTAGACGATTCTACTTCTGAAGAAATTGCAGCCATGAAAGGCACGCCTACCGAGCCCGGTAAGGACAGTCCTTTTCGCAACCGCAGCACAGAAGAAAACCTCGACCTCTTTGCGCGTATGAAGAAGGGCGAGTTCCCCGATGGCAGCCGCACGCTTCGCGCTAAAATAGATATGAAGCATCCCAACATGCTTATGCGCGATCCCATCCTGTACCGTATCAAGCATGCGCATCATCACCGTACCGGCGATGAATGGTGCATTTACCCGATGTATGATTTTGCGCACGGCCAGAGCGACAGCATAGAGCACATCACACATTCGATCTGCACGCTGGAATTTGTGCCGCATCGCGACCTCTACAACTGGTTCATAGAACAACTGGAAATATTTCCATCACGCCAATACGAAATGGCGCGGTTGAACATTACGTATACAGTAATGAGCAAGCGAAAGCTGCTGCAGCTGGTGAATGAAAAAATGGTGACGGGCTGGGACGATCCGCGCATGCCTACCATCACCGCCATGCGCCGTAAAGGATATACCCCGGAAAGCCTTCGTGATTTTTGCGACCGCGTAGGAATAGCAAGAAGAGAGAATCTTATAGATCTTTCTTTGCTGGAATTTTGTGTGCGCGAACATTTGAACAAAGTGGCCTTGCGCAAAATGGTGGTGTTCGATCCGCTTAAAGTTGTGCTCACAAATTACCCGGAGGATAAAACCGAAAACTTTCAAACAGAAAATAATCCTGAAGATCCCAATGGCGGCACGCGTGAAATTCCTTTCTCGCGGGAGTTATATATCGAAAGGGAAGATTTCATGGAAAATCCTCCAAAGAAATTCTTTCGCCTTGCGCCCGGCCAGATGGTGAGATTGAAATCGGCCTACATCATCCGTTGCGATGAAGTGATCAAAGATGACAATGGCATTGTGCATGAGTTGCGCTGCAGTTATATTCCTGAAAGCAGGAGCGGGGCCGATACTTCCGGCATTAACGTGAAAGGCACCCTGCATTGGGTAAGCATAGCCCAGGCCATCAGAGTGGAATTGCGTTTGTACGATCGTTTGTTTAAAGTGGAAGATCCTTCCGGCGAAGAAGGCGATTTCAAGGATTATGTTAATCCGGATTCACTCATCGTGCAAACAGGTTATGCGGAAGCATCTTTACTGAGGGCAAAATTCGATGAGCGCTATCAATTCCTGCGCAAGGGATACTTCTGTCTCGACAAAGACACAAGCCCCAGCCGCATCGTCTTCAACCGAACCGTAACATTGAAAGATGCCTGGGCCAAAGAACAGAAGAAAGGCTGATCCCGGAGGCTTCGCCTTTTGCGCTTCCCAACGTCTCACGGAGAAAAAAGGCGAAGCCTCTCTGTATTTAGCGATCTTTTCATCTTTTAAGAGCTTAATAGTTTCTTTCGCGGAAAAAGGCTTCGCCTTTTTCCGCGGTGAATGACTGGGAGTGGAAAAGGCGAAGCCTCTCTTCATGTGATTTAATAAACTTCTCAATTCCTCCCATCAGATCAAGCGCGTATTTCTTTTCAAGCAATGTAGGTTTATCCGTTAAATAGCTCGGATACGAACTCCACGAATAATCCTGAACATTTTTCACGAGCCCATGTTTTACGGCGTTGCAGTGAACATATAATAATGTTTGTAGAAATTGTTTATCGGATGATATCTCTACCCGTTTAAATGGCTTGTGAAATAAATTGCCTTTTCTGTCAAGCGAGTTATTCAAAGCCATTGAGTACGATGTGAAAAGCCGTAAGAACTGCCATTCGATAAAATGACCAAAGTATAAAGTGTCAGTAGATCTTTTTAATAAATCAAGTTCTTTCGCAGTGATGAAGGATCGGGGCAAGCCTTTTACATGATCTGTAATTTCGCTTTCCGATCGGACACTGATTACTAAATGAAAATGATTGCCCAAAAGGTTGTATCCATAAGTTCTTGCATAGGGTGAAATGTATTTGGCATATTGTTTCAGGAAGAATCTCTTGTTCTCATCACTGTAGAAAAGCGGTTCCTTGTTGTTGGTTCTGTTGTATATATGATAGAATTTTTCCGGTAGTAATTGAGCAAGATATTTTTTGGGAGCAGCCAAGAGGGCAAATTAGAATGGTCATCCTGGACATACAAGAGAAAAGCATCGTGGAAAAAAGAGATTTTTCCCGCGAAAAGATGAGGTTTTTCCCGAGGCTCCCCCGAGGCTTCGCCTTTTTCACTCCCAAGGTCTGACAGAGAGAAAAGGCGAAGCCTCTCAATCGAAATTCCTTCACTGAAAAGGCGAAGCCTCTCAATCGCGAATCCTTCACGGAAAAAGGGGAACCTTTTCGGAAAGAGGCTTCGTCTTTTTTCTCCGTGAGACGCTGGGAATGGAAAAGGCGAAGCCTCATTAATACCCGTAAGCAGAACTCGTCTTTATCACCGCTCCACTATTACTTCCGCGTGTTTGCGTAACTGTTGCATTGCGTGTAACAGGCAAACCATTGCTGTAAAAATAGCTATAAGCAACAGACCAGTCATTTTGCTTGCCGATGATCTTTTCGAGCAGTGGGTTGTTCTTTTGCAATTGTATTTGCGGCAGGAAGAGAAAATGCTCGAAAACATCTTTGATCAAAAAGTTTGCTTCTGCATTTATTTTATCATCATATTTTTCATACAAATGCGTTTGAACCAGTTCCAGGCCGCTGCCAAGGTTGCGGTAATCATCGTACCGTGAAATATTGTTCTGCTGATCGTAACTGAAAACCAGCTTCCTGGTAAGCGAAGCACTGAAATCTGCATTCATCTCTTTCCAGCGAAGTTCCTGCAATCGCTGTTGCGCATCGTACACCAATTCAGCTTCTTTTATTTTCTTGCCGTTTGCTTCAATGAGATCGATGCGCGACACCTGGTTAGACTGATAATTGTATACAAGTACATCCTTATTTACGAAGGTATTGTTGGTCATGCGCACAAGCCGGCCGTTCTCATATTGCAGGTCGTATTGCAGCAATCCCGCGGCATGTTCTATGCGGCTTACGTAATTATTGCTATCATACGTGAATTGAAAATACGGCGAAGGCAATCCTTCAGAAACCATTCTTTTCATTTGCACTGTTCTTTTATCCGTTACCAAACTCTGAACAGGCCGCTCATCCTTATTGCACGCCATCGCGGCAACCAGCAGCAGGAAATAAAAACACTTTTTCATGAAGAAAAGACGCTATAAAGGGGTGCCTGTGACAAAAACATCTAATACGCTGTATGCCAACATCAACTCATCAGCTAATCACCAAATCAGTCCATCAAATTCATTAGCGAAACGCCAACATTTCTCTACCCTAAAAATCCTTACCTTCGCGCCCGCAAAAGTATAATTCATGATCAGTGCAAAAAATGTGACCCTTGCCTATGGAAAAAGGGTTTTGTTTGACGAAGTAAACCTGAATTTCATCAGGGGAAATTGTTATGGGGTGATCGGCGCCAATGGAGCCGGCAAATCTACCTTTCTCAAGATCCTCAGTGGTGAGATAGAGCCCAATAAAGGTTCAGTCGAGATCACACCGGGCGAGCGCCTGGCGGTGCTGAAGCAGAACCAGTTTGAGTTTGACGAATCCATCGTTCTTCATACCGTGCTCATGGGCCACAAGAAAATGTGGGAAGTGATGCAGGAGCGCGACCGCATTTATACCCTGGCTGATTTCACCGAAGAGGACGGCATCCGCGCAGGTGAACTGGAAGCTGAGTTTGGCGAAATGGGCGGGTATACCGCCGAAAGCGATGCTGGCTCCCTGCTAAGCTCGCTCGGCGTGGGTGAAGAGTATCATCAGAGCCTTTTGAAAGACATTCCTGCCAATCTTAAAGTGCGTGTGCTGCTTGCACAGGCCCTGTTTGGCAATCCCGATATCCTGCTGCTGGATGAGCCTACCAACGGTCTCGATATTGAGACCATCGGCTGGCTGGAGAACTTCCTGGCCGATTACGAGAACATTGTATTAGTGGTGAGCCACGACCGTCACTTTCTCGACGCGGTTTGTACCCACGTGGCAGATGTTGACCGCCAAAAGATCAAGATATTTACCGGTAACTATACTTTCTGGTACGAGTCGTCTCAGTTGATGGCCCGCCAGTTAACTGATAAGAACAAAAAGACCGAAGACAAGCGCGCTGCCTTGCTGGAGTTCATTGCCCGCTTTAGCGCAAACGCCTCCAAGTCGAGACAGGCAACTGCCCGTAAAAAAGCTTTGGAAAAGCTTACCATCGACCAGATCGAGCCTTCCAACAGAAAATATCCCGGCATTATATTCCAGCCGCTCCGCGAAGTGGGCAACCAGATACTGGGAGTGGAGAACCTCAGCAAATCTGTGGATGGCCGTGTACTTTTCGACAAAGTTTCTTTCAGCGTTAATAAGGGCGAAAAGATCGCATTCGTCAGCCGCGACCCGCTCGCAGTGACAACCTTCTTCGAGATCCTTAACGGCAACATGACCGCGGATAAAGGCAAGTACGAATGGGGTACTACTATCACTAAAGCCTACCTGCCGCTGGAGAACAATGAGTTCTTTACGCCGGGACTTACATTGATGGAATGGCTGCGCCAGTACGTTCCGGCACATGTAACCGATGCAGATGAGCCGTTCCTGCGTGGATTCCTGGGAAAGATGCTGTTCAGCGGAGATGATATTCTTAAAAAGACCAATGTATTGAGCGGAGGTGAAAAAGTACGCTGCATGATCAGTCGCATGATGCTGCAGAACCCGAACCTCATCGTTCTGGACCAGCCCACCAACCACCTTGACCTCGAAAGCATTCAAAGCTTCAACGAGGGCTGTAATACATTCCCCGGCATTGTGCTGCTTACCAGCCATGACCACACCTTCATGCAAACCGTTGCCAACCGTGTTATCGAGCTCACGCCTAAAGGCATTATTGACAGGTTGATGTCATTTGACGAATACCTTGAAGATGAGCGTGTGAAGTATATGAGGGAGGAAATGTATAGGTAGTCAGAAGGTCATTAAGTCATTGGGTCATTAAGTTAAAAGTGAAACGTGAAATGTTAGTCAGGAAGATTATTCCAACTGACATTTCACGTTTCACTTTTAGCTCGGGTAACCAATGACTTATTGACCCAATGACCAATTGACCTAATGACCCTCCTCCCAGTCCCAGACCACCACGGCCCATTCATCAAGTTCATCTCGATAAACATCGATGGTCTTGAAGCCAACGCGTTCGTGTGCGCGGATAGAGCGCGTATTGCGTGTGGCAATTTCTGTGGCCAGCAGGTCAAATTGCGGGCTGTATACTTCTTTATGTTTCTGGTATAGCTGATCGAATAATCCCTGGCCGCGATACGCTTTATCAATACAGATCTGCCCCATGGTATAAAACCTGTAATCGTTCATTGGCTTTCCCTTCCATTGGAGCTGATCTAAATTATCGAACATGGGAACCAGCGCAGGTATGATGGAACGGCATTCACGCAGCATGGTCAACGCATAACCAACTACGCTGTCGTTTTCTTTTACAATGATGCTGGGAGCCAGCGCATGCATTTGTCCCAGCATATCCATAGTATGTTCCACTGTTACAAAACCCTGTTCCCGCCGTTCGGAATCAGATAGTTTTTTTATCAGGTTGCATTGCTGCAGCTGTAGTATCTGTTCAAGGTCCTGTGTGCTGGTTGTAGTGGTCAGGCTTACCATCGTTTATCGAATCAGTTGTAATTGATCATTTGTATTCCCCGAATACCTCGCGCAAAGTATCGGCAATTTCGCCGAGCGTGCAGTAGTTTTCCACTGCTTCGATCACGGCAGGCATGATGTTCTCGCCATTGGATGCCTTATCGTTCAAAAGCTGCAGCAAAGTATCGCAACGTGCCGGGTCGCGGTTGCGCCGCAACTGTTCCAGTTTTTGTATCTGGAAGCTGCGAATGGAATCGTCTATTTTGAAAACGGGGATCGATGCTTCGTTGCTTACCTGGAATTTATTCACTCCTACAATGATCTTTTCTCCTCTTTCTACCTGTCGCTGGTATTCGTATGCACTGCGTGCGATCTCATCCTGGATGAATCCCTGCTCGATAGCGCTCACGCTGCCGCCCATGGCATCGATCTTTTGTATCAATTGCCAGGCTGCAGATTCTACTTCATTGGTAAGCGCTTCCACAAAATAACTGCCGGCAAGTGGGTCTGCGGTATCTGGCGCACCGCTTTCATAAGCTACCACCTGTTGCGTGCGCAAAGCAATGCGAGCAGCTTCTTCAGTAGGCAGACTCAGCGCTTCATCATAACCGTTAGTATGCAATGATTGTGTGCCGCCCAGCACTGCTGCCAGCGTTTGCACCGTAACGCGTGAAATATTGTTCAGCGGTTGTTGCGCAGTAAGTGTGCTTCCACCAGTTTGCGTATGAAAGCGAAGCATCATGGCCTTGGGATCCGTTGCACCAAGGTCTTTCATAATACGCGCCCACATTTTGCGGGCTGCGCGGAATTTGGCCACTTCTTCAAACAAATTATTATGCGCATTAAAGAAGAAGGAGAGGCGTTTGCCGAATACATTAATATCAAGCCCTTTCTCTAACGCGGCCTGCACGTAAGCCTTGCCATTGCTCAGCGTAAAAGCTACTTCCTGCACGGCGGTAGATCCTGCCTCACGGATATGGTAGCCCGAAATAGAAATGGTATTCCATTTAGGAAGTTCATGGCTGCACCATTCGAAGATGTCTGTAATGATGCGCATCGAAGGCTTGGGCGGATAGATATAAGTGCCGCGTGCAGCGTACTCTTTTAAAATATCGTTCTGTATAGTGCCTGTTATTTTTTTCAGGTCTGCTCCCTGCTTCTTTGCAAGCGCCACATAAAATGAGAGCAATATATATGCAGTGGCATTGATGGTCATGGAAGTGGAAACTTCTTCCAGCTTTATCCCGCTGAAAAGTGTTTCCATGTCGGTGAGCGAATTGATAGACACACCTACCTTGCCTACTTCGCCCTCTGAAAGTGCATGATCGCTGTCGTACCCGATCTGTGTTGGCAGGTCAAAAGCCACGCTCAGTCCCATTACGCCCTGCGACAATAAATAATGATAGCGCTTATTGCTTTCTTCGGCGGTGCTGAAGCCCGCGTACTGGCGCATGGTCCATAGTTTACCGCGGTACATATCCGGCTGAACCCCTCTTGTAAAAGGAAATTCACCGGGCAGTTCAGTAGGCGGTTGGCTATTGGCAGTTGAAGCAGTATATACGTCGTGAACTTCAATCCCTGACTCGGTGAACTTTTTTGCTGATGGCATCAATAAGTGGATTTATTAGTCATTAGGTCAATGGGTCATTAGGTCATTGGATCGCTGCTATTAGTTTAATGACCTAATGACTTAATGACCAATTGACCAATAAACCAGTAAACTAATAAACCAATAAATCTATTTCATCATCTTCTTCGCCTCAAAGCTCAGCACTTCCGATACCACGCTGTGCAGGGAAGCTTTGGGATTCTGGGCGATCATTTCAAGCAGGTGCTTGCTAAGGTCCATGGCGGTTGCCTGCGGAGGCAAAAAAGAAGATACCTGATTCACGATAAAAATATTCTGCTCTTTCAGGTTGCGTACCGCATCCCAGGCTTCTGCGCTTACATAGAGCTGCTGTGTGATGTTGTGTTCAAATTCCTGCCGGATGGATTCTGTAAGCAATCCCTGCATGTCCCTCGCGCTTAAACCCTCCTGCTTGAAGCGGCTGATAAGGTTCGGCAATGCGATCCTTTCGGTTAGCAGGATAAGCCTTTCATAAGCCTGCAGTTGTAATTGAGTTGGAGCAAACCTGCTGTCTGCGCCCTCGGCGTTCGGGCGGGCAGAACGTGCGGCGAGGGGTCTTTTTGCTTTTTGCCTTTCGCGCCAGAAAAGATAAGCCAGTGAACCTCCTAATGCAACAGCTATTGCCAGGGCCCAGATCAGTTCTTGAGTAGATATTGTCATAATAATGCGTTAGCGCAAAAATAAGGAATACAGCATTGTGGGCGAGGGATAAAGAGAAGGGAACGCGTCCCGATAGCTATCGGGATCAGGATCTATCAGGATTTATTAAGATTTGTCGCTGCAATTGCTTAACGGCTCAAAGTGTTCACAAATGATC
>JBAVMD010000203.1:0-2450 GCA_049689695.1 Chitinophagaceae bacterium
ATCCAGGTATTGAATCCAAAGTTTTTTATCGTACAACCATGGAAAAGTTTCAGGTGTGTACGGATATTCGTACACATGCCTGCCCGGAAGATAAACCGGTTTTTGTATACCGATACAGCTGCCGCGCAATACCATTTCAGGTTGATCGGTGAAAGATATCTGCAGTGGTAATTTTTTGTTTTTTATCACCCGTCCGGCCAGCTCAAGGCAGCCATATAAAGCGCCTGAGGCATCATTGCCCTCTATAACAAGATTATTCTGATTTACATTTCTTATCGTAAATCCTTCTTTTTTGCCGGCGTTGCCGCTTATTTTCACAACTATTTTGCGTGCGTACGGTCCTGGTTTGTCCGATGCTAACATTTGCACCGTATAGCCTGTTGCAATCAGCGCTTCGCGAAGTTTAACCGCTCCATGATTCAACCGTGCATTTGAAATATCATCTACCACAATCGCAACTGAGCGTTCACCGCGTCGTTCTACCCGGTTGTTGAAATAATTTTCCAGCATGGTGTAGCCTTCACTGTCTGTTTTGTTTCTGTCTGAAGCATCTTTCGGGTCCAATCCCCGCTGCTGTTCCCATTGGTCCGGCATGCCATCGTTATCAGCATCCGTTGGCGCTTGTTGATCGAGATAAGATCCATACGAAGGCCAGCCGCCTACCGCCTCCGGGTTGTCTATAATTCCCGGCTTGCCGGAACTTCCTTTCCCCGAAGCAGTGCCATTCATGGTTTCTTTTACTACCCGTGCGTCCACTTCATCTCTGGAAGGAAAATCATTGCCTGCCATCGTGGTTACCGATTGGAATGCGGCGTCTGCAGATTGCAATCCTGCTCCGGGGCCCATACCAAAATGTTTTGCAGCAACGGCATTTTTTTGCAAGCCAACAGGCACTTCTGAAAAATCAATTCCATTCACATTGTTTTTAGAAAGCGAAGAGCTTCCCTTCATGATATTGCCGGCCAGGTACCATTGTCCCACCCCGGTTGTATTTGAAGCGTCATACAATGCATGAACAAACTTTAACTCTTTTGGAGTTGCAGGACCAGGCAGGTAGTAATTATTGATCATGTTCACCTGCGATACCCCGTTCGGCAATTTTACATCACCTCCATAAGAAGCGTTCGCGGAGCCCCAGTTATAAATAACGTTGTTGTAAAAATCAACTACAGCAATTGTATCGTGCGCTCTCGATCCATTAAAGCGAACCGTCCTGCTGTTCTGGTGCGCAATTAAATTATGATGATAAGATGCATTTTGTCCACCCCAAACGCCACCATAAGCACGCGAGCCTTTTGCATGTCCTGCATTGTAAAGCCCTTCGCTTACAATGCACCACTGCATGGTGGTATTCTTTGTATCGTACATCGCGGCGCATTCTTCATTTGCCCAGCTGAATGAGCAGTGGTCGATGATCACATCGTGGCAATTCTCCATATCAAAACCATACAAGCCTTTTGCAAGTGTGCCGCCAGGACGTGAACGGATGTAGCGGATGATAATATTTCCTTTATTGCCCTCTTTACCAGCGCCATTTAGAATGAGCGAATGACCTTTCAGGCAGATGCCGTAGCCAGGCGCAGTTTGTCCTGCAATGGTGAGATTAGAACGACGGATGTCAAGCGAAGATTTCAATTCGATAATACCCGAAACGCGAAACATAATAGTGAGCGGCTCACCGGGGTATGCCAGCAATGCAGCACGAAAACTTCCTTCACCATTGTCGTTGAGGTTAGTAACAAAAGCTACCTGGCCACCGCGGCCGCCCGTTGCAAATCTTCCATATCCTTCGGCCCCGGGAAATGCAAGCTGCTGCGCGTTCATAAAAAACGGCAGCAGAGATAATAGCATGATCGTATGAATGTGTTTCATCAAAACATCCTCTTGTGATCGTGATTTTAAAAAACTTTTCAGATGCTGGCACGCACAAGCGAACCATAGTATTGCAGCTTGATCATATCGTTCGGCAATGGTTTTTTATTCCACGCCTTATGGATAGACAGCGCAGCGCCCAAAGCGGTTGCCTGGGCCACCGAAGCGGCAAAAACTTCCAGGCCGGGAAAGGCGGTGGCGAGCAGGTTCATATAGATAGCATTCCTGCTGAAACCTCCGTCTACAAATATTCTTTTGATATTCGAATTTTTCAGCAGCAGGCTGGTAGAAGCCACCTGGCTTTCCATAATGTCGAGCATCAGGCGGTGATACGCTTCTTCGTCGGTAAGAAAATCCGCGAGTTCTCTCTCTTCAAACACAGAGCCCTGTATCAGCTCATGCGCACTGCGTTTAGGCTCCGCATTGTTCTGCAGCATCGTGATGATCTCAGGATTAAATACCATGCTCCTGTATTTCACAGGGTCCTGGTTAAAGTATTCAGCAATGCGCTTTACTCCATCTTCATGCACTCTTCCTGCAAACAGCCGCGAGGCTTTCACAGGCTTGCCATCGTATTG
>JBAVMD010000204.1:0-6604 GCA_049689695.1 Chitinophagaceae bacterium
GGCCGGGGTGAGGGATCGACGGCAACAGCGATTCAGCTCTCGATTCCTCACCCCGGTTGTTAGCTCTGTTGGTTCTTGCTGCGGGGTTCGGAATGACAGTGAGACGTTGAGAGAGCGATGCGTCACTCCCCTTACTACTCAGTGAGTGGCTTAAAAATCTCAATTTGTTTCCCTGTTTTGCATCTTAAGATTCAATTCTTTTCCCTTCTGAAGCATAAACTCAAAAGCTGCTTCATAATTGTTCGGAATATCTCCATCAAGTATTGCATCCTTCACTGCAGTCTTAATATCGCCTACGGCTCTGCATGGACCTATTCCAAAAGTTTCCATGATGATCTCACCGGTAATAGGCGGCTGCCAGGTCCGTATGCGATCGTTTTCTTCCACAGCTTCCATACGCAACCGCACCATCTTAAAATTATCGAGATAGCGTTTTACTTTGTATTTGTTTTTCGAAGTGATGTCTGCTTCGCATAAAAGCATCAATTCATCCACATCTTCCCCCGCATCGAACAGCAATCGCCTGATGGCGCTGTCTGTAATATTTTCTTTTGTAAGACCGATGGGCCTCAAATGCAATTCCACCAATTTGCGCACGAACCGCATGCGATCGTTCTGCGGCAATCGCAGCTTCGCAAATAATTTAGGCACCATTTTTCCGCCCAGTACTTCATGTCCGTGAAAAGTCCAGCCATGCCCTTCTTCAAACTTTTTAGTGGCCGGCTTTGCAATATCGTGCAGCAGCGCGGCCCATCGCAGCCAGAGATCGTCTGACTTTGCGGCAACATTGTCCACCACCTGCAGCGTGTGATAAAAATTATCCTTGTGCCCCATGCCGTCGATGTACTCTGCGCCTGCAAGGTCTACCAGTTGCGGGAAAATAATGTCTAACAGTCCGCTGTGGTATAAAAGGTCGAGTCCTTTGGAAGGTTTGGGCGATAGCAATATTTTATTCAATTCCTCCGTGATCCTTTCCTGCGTAATGATGCGGATGCGGTCAACATGATGCGCAATCGCTTCGAAAGTTGGTATTGCGATCTCGAAATTGAGCTGCGACGAAAACCGGATGGCGCGCATCATGCGCAGGGGATCATCTTCAAAAGTTTTTTCAGGATCGAGTGGTGTGCGGATGATCTTTTTTTCAAGATCGGCCAGTCCATCGAAAGGATCGCTCAGCTTGCCGTAGTCATTTTCGTTAAGACTGATGGCAAGCGCATTGATGGTGAAATCACGCCGCAGTTGGTCATCTTCCAAAGTGCCGGGCTGCACACTGGGATTGCGCGATTCAGTACGGTAGCTTTCCCTGCGCGCGCCAACAAATTCAATTTCGAGGTCTTCGAGGCGGATATGCGCTGTTCCATAAGTTTTAAAGAAAGAAACCTGCGGGCGGGGATGGAAGAGGTCTGCTACTGCATGCGCCAGTGCGATGCCATCGCCTACGCATACGATATCGGCATCTTTTGTTTGGCGGCCGATGAGTTTATCGCGCACAAAACCGCCGATCACGTAGGCGGGGGTACGCAATTCAGCTGCCGCTTTGGCGATCTTTTTAAAAATGAAAAGCTCACGTTCCGTGCAGGGGATTTCCATGGGGGCAAAGATAGGGGTTGGAGGTAAGTTGCTGATATGCAAAGCAAGGGAACGCGGGTTATCAGGATCTGTTAGGATTTATTAGGATTAGTTGTTTCTGTTATCGAGGCACTCAAATTTGTACGAACAAATCCTAACAAATCCTAACAGATCCTGATCCCGATAGCTATCGGGACGCGTTCCATTCCGCTTTAGGGTAAATCGATCTTACTATTCAAAGAATCCAACAACTGTTCATCCCTGATCTCAAACGCACACCTGAAATGCCCCTCGGGACAAGCCTTGTATCCATGCAGCCCGCATGGCCGGCAATAAAGCGGTTCTTCTTTTTCAACAATGAATCGCACATCAGACAAAGGCCCGAACCCAAACGATGGGAGCGTAGAACAATACACCGCAGTCACAGGCGCATTAACTGCCGATGCAAAATGCATGGGAGCGGAATCGTTCACATAATTCATTACAGCTCCTTTCTGCAAAGCAGCTGATTGCAGAAAGCTTAGCTTGCCAGCGAGATTGATCAAGGCCGGATGCTGTGTAGCAGTGCGAATGCGCTCGCATAGTTCAATATCTCCCGGTGCGCCGATCAGGTAAACAGTGGTGGTGATGTTGAATTTATCCAGGAAGCTGATCCATTTCTCTGGCGGGTACTGCTTGGTGAACCACACAGAAGCCGGTGCAATGCAGATGTAAGGCTTCGACTGGTATTGCTGAACAAACGCATGATCATTTTTGGAAGGATACAGGCGCGGCGGCATCGCCACATCGTCTGTAAAATGTTTTATGAGATCATTATTGCGTTGCACTTCGTGCTTTGAAACTCCATTCTCCGCAATGACGTGTGGAATTTTTTTAGAGAACAGAAAGCTGAATGGATTTTTATCGAAACCAATGGTTTCTTTCGCACGCGAGAAAGCTGTTAGAAAACCTGTTGCCGCGAACCGCTGCACATTGATGAGCTTATCGTATTTTTCTTTACGCAGTTTCCACAGCAGCTTCAATAAATTCCTGTTCTTGTGTTGTTTTTTATCCCACACCAATACCTGCCGCAGGTAAGGATGACCGTTGAGCAGGCTTTCATTTCCTTTACGCACCATGAAATCTATCTGCGCCTGAGGGAAATGCGCATGCAGCTTTTCAATGAGGCCGGTAGCCAGCACCACATCGCCGATAAAAGCTGTTTGAATGACCAGGAATTTTTGCATAAGGCTGCGCAAAGCTAAGAGAATGCGGTGATGTTATGGACGGATGACGGTGGCTGATCCATCCTTATTCCATTTTATAATGGAGGAAGATTGGGCCGGTGCGTCATCATCCTGCCGGTATTGCACCACGTAGTCAACCGACTGCCTGATATGCTCAGCAATATCGCGGAAGCTGGCGGGAGCCGGTTCACCGGAAATATTGGCCGAAGTAGATACGAGCGGCTTGCGGAATCTCTTGATGAGATGGCGGCAGAATGTGTCCTGCACAAGGCGGATAGCGATGGTGCCGTCTTCAGCAATAAGACCTGGCGCAAGGCCTATGGCGCCGTGGTAGATCACGGTGGTTGGCTTTTTGGTGGATTGCAGGTAATCGAATACGCGCAGGTCGGGGGCGGTGACGTATTGGAGGATGTCGCGTTCGTCTGCCAGCAGTATGATCATGTTTTTGTGCGATGGGCGGCGCTTGATGTTGTAGATCTTTTCTACTGCATCGGGATTGGTGGCATCGCAGCCGATGCCCCAGATCGTATCGGTGGGATAGAGGATAGTGCCGCCTGTATTCAGGATTTTCAGGCATTGTTCGATATCGTTTTGGAATTCGATCACGGATGCAAGATAAATCACGGATAGTGATTTTATGTGGAAGAGAAAAAAGCACGGATTGGAAGAAGGATTAGAGGATTTCACGGATTGTTGATTAACTCGCTTGTCCTCGAATCCCGCGGCAAGAACTATCAGAGTTAAGGCGACTCCACTTGTCATCTCGAATCCCCGCAGCAAGAACTCACCGAGTTAAGAGGCGGGGTGAGAGATCTGCATAACAGCAATTAATGCAGATATCTCACCCCGCCTTGTTGTTATCGTTAGTCTCCGCAACGGGGTTCGAGATGACAGGTGAGTGGCGGGCGAAACTATGCTTCCTGCTAACGTTGTGTATTAATCCGTGAAATCCTCTAATCCTTCTTCCAATCCGTGCTTTTCTTCAACCATGCCTATATTTGCCGTTCATAAATCATCATTCGTAATGGAGCTACAACACCTGATCAATGAAGCATGGAATAATCGCGATCTGCTTAAAGAATCAAAATATACGGATGCCGTACGGTCTGTGATTGAGGAAGTGGATAAAGGCCGCCTCCGCACTGCCTCTCCATCCGATAACGGCTGGCAGGTGAACGAATGGGTGAAGCAAGCCATCCTTATGTATTTCGGCGTTCAGCAGATGCAGACCTGGACGTTGCCGCCTTTTGAGTTCTATGATAAGATGCTGCTGAAATCAAATTATAAAGACCTGGGTGTTCGTGCCGTGCCGCATGCTGTAGCGCGGTATGGAGCTTTTGTTGCGCGCAATGTGGTGCTGATGCCGTCTTACGTGAACATTGGCGCTTATGTGGATGAAGGCACTATGGTAGATACCTGGGCAACGGTGGGCAGTTGTGCGCAGATCGGCAAGCATGTGCATTTGAGTGGTGGTGTTGGTATCGGTGGTGTGCTGGAGCCTTTGCAGGCATCGCCTGTGATTGTGGAAGATGGATGTTTTTTGGGCAGCCGTTGTATTGTTGTAGAAGGTGTGATCGTGGAAAAGGAAGCTGTGCTGGGCGCTAATGTGGTGCTTACCAAATCAACCAAGATCATTGATGTGAGCGGGGCAGAGCCTGTTGAATATAAGGGGCGTGTTCCTGCCAGGAGCGTGGTGATCCCTGGTACTTATGCAAAGAAATTTCCTGCGGGAGAATATAATGTGAGCTGCGCGTTGATCATTGGTCAGCGTAAGGCAAGTACGGATTTAAAGACGAGTTTGAATGATGCGTTGAGGGATTTTAATGTGAGTGTGTAGAGAGGGTTACGGGGTATGGGTTATGAGTTACGGGTTCTTCTCGGTGGGGGGTTGGGAAACTGCAGGCTTTATCACTGTTGAGTTATATTTCACCGCAGAGACTATACAAATCTCTGCGCTAACTCTGCTTCTCTTTTTCTCTGCGGTTGGCAGAAACAAATTAATAAACCAGCCGGCAATCACTAAGTCACTCACCGAGAAGAACTCGTAACTCATAACCCATAACCCGTAACTCAAGCTTACGCCTTCCTGCACGGCCTATAATAAATACACTGTTTCTTCTCCGCCCTGATCTTATGGATCTCCCTGCTCTTATGATGCGATTGTTTTTTTCCTAAAGTAAAAGGCACGCCTACAGTTACATTCCATGCAGATGCTTTTGACGAAAGGGTAGTGGTGGTAGACTTGCTGCCCGCATCGGTAACAATGGTTGCATTGCCGGGATGGTCGATGCTTTTGAGGTACTGGAAGCCAACAACGAACATGCGTTGCCGTCCGCGGTCGAATTCAAAATCTACACCGGTAGTAAGCGCTGCTCTCCAATAGCCTGCATTGTATTGATAATTGGAACCGTTTTCTCCTTTAACCAGCGGTGAGCGGCTGGAAGGATTAAAGGCCAGTCCTGCCGTGGGTTGTATGCGAAGATTCCATGCTTTGTTCATAGAAGGCTTCATTTTATCAGCCTTCGATTTATTACCGCATGAACTCCTGGATTGAGCTTTATGGCAACCCTGCTTTGCCTGTGTGGCCGGTGCAGATTGCTTGGCCTCCTGCTTCCTGTTTGCTTTTGAGAGATTGATGGCTTTGAAGCTGTATTGATAGCCGGTTTCTATGCGCACCTGGCGTTCGCCGGGTTCAGCTGAATAATTTATTAATGCATGTTCAGGGTCGTTGAACCGGAGTTGCACTGCAGAGCGACTGGTTGATAATCCCACATAAGGTCCATGCTTTTTTTTGAACTTGTAATCCATCCGCAGGCTGATCTGTGGAGATATATAGCTTCCAAGCGGGTTGAAGCTGCGGAGGTTATTGTAATCGATGGTAGTGATGGAGGGTTCGATGCCAGCTTTGGGGGTAATGGAAAATTGGGCGTTCGCTGCCAATCCCATGACAACGAATGCGAGGCTGGTAAATGTCGCTCTCATAACAGTAAAATTTATGGTGTAGCGTAATTTAAGATATTCTTGGAGGCGAGACAAGTTTTATATGTGGGCGGTTTGGTTGGATGTTGGAAGTTGGTGGTTCTTAAAATAGCAAATTGCTTGAGCGGGCGGGTTAGAGGAGGGAACGCGGATCATTAGGATCGGTTAGGATTAATTAGAATTGGTTGGACTAAAATTTCAGCCAAGTTTGGTCTTCAAACCTAAAAATCTCTATATTTGCCACCCGTTTCACATATGGGCCTGGCTTTAGAGAAATTTTGGTTTTTTGAGAACCCGAAACTTTAAACCCGAAACCCGTAACTCTCTGCCCAGGTGGCGAAATTGGTAGACGCACCGTCTTCAGGTGGCGGCGCCGCGAGGTGTGCTGGTTCGAATCCAGTCCTGGGCACTGATTCAGTTAACGAGGTAATTGTTCGCAATTACCTCTTTTTGTTTCTAAATCTATTGAAAATTAAAGATTTAAAGTTCGAACTGAACCGAATCTATTCTGATTTTTGCTTCGATTTGTCGTGAATTTCTTTTGCAATTTTCATCAAATTATCATGATATTCCGCACCCTTAAGGCTTCCTGTGATGTAATCCATTCTGTAACTGAGATCTGTTTTTCTTAATCGCAAATTGTTTGGAATAAATCCTTAGTACGATTGTTTTGTAGATGGAAGAAAAGCAACTGAAGTTAACTAAATGATAGTACCAATACCTTTTTGTTATTCTGGCGGTGTCTTGTCAAAGTGTGTTCTGCTGATAAGGGAGATTGACCAGGTTACAGTTAGGGGTCAGCCATTTATTCTTCCTCTTGAAATGAAAAT
>JBAVMD010000205.1:0-17066 GCA_049689695.1 Chitinophagaceae bacterium
CCGGAGAGCGAACAGGATCGCGATCAGCAAAACAATGAAGTTTCACCAAGGCGCGATATTGAAAAAGAAAATGAAAATGTAGCCGCAGCATACGAAGAAGCGTCCAAAGACATTGATAAAGATCCCGACCTGAGCATTCACAGCCCTAAGGATGATCTTGATGAGGGAGAAACGGCAAGATTAGGGGGAGATAAGACGGATTTGGTGTAACGATGGTCATTTGGTCATTATGTCAATAAGTCATTCGGTCATTAATAAATGACCAATGACTTATTTGACCTACTGACTACAAACTTGGTCTGCTAATTGAAGTATATTTGAGTTCAAAGTTTCACCACCGAAAAATTCAGATTATGGATACCAGCACAGCAGTAACTACTACAAAATGGACCGCAGACCCCGCTCACAGTGAAGTACAGTTCAAAGTAAGGCACCTGATGATCACCACGGTCACCGGTTATTTTAAGAAGTTCAATATAGAAGTGGAAACCGGAGACGAAAAAGATTTCACTACCGCTAAGAAAATTCTCTTCACTGCAGACATCAACTCTATTGATACCAACAACGCTCAGCGTGACACGCACCTGCGCTCTGCAGATTTTTTTGATGCGGAGAATCACCCTGAAATAAAGTTTGAGGGCAAGCGATACGAAACAGATGGCGATAACGCTAAACTGCATGGGGAACTTACCATCAGGGGCGTATCACATCCTCTTGTGCTGGATGTTGAGTTTGGAGGCATTGTGGTTGATCCCTACGGCAATACAAAAGCCGGTTTTACTGTAGATGGTAAGATCGACAGGAAAGTATTTGGATTAACATGGAATGCTGTTACAGAAGCCGGCCAGGTAGTTGTAAGCAATGAGATTAAAGTGCATTGTGAAGTACAGCTAATTAAGCAAGCTTAATTAGAAGGTACAAGGAAACAAGGCACAAGGTACAAGGGACAAGAAGCAAGAAAAGGAACGACCTCTTATCTTGCTTCTTATCCCTTGTGCCTTGTGCCTTATTTAGAAATTGTGTTTCATCCACTTCGACATCGTCCTGCCGTCCCATGCAGGAACGATCATGCGGCGGATGGTGTAAAGCGGACCAGTGCTGTCACGCTTTCCGGCCAGTTGAAAAGCAGCTTTATAGTTCCGCTTCTCCAGTTCGGGTATGGCTTCACGTTTCCATTCTCCAAAAGGATATGCGAAATATTCTACGGGTTTGCCGATAATGCTTTCTAATTTTTGTTTGGGCTTAAGCATCTGTGCATCCCAATCAGCTTCGGTATAGTTGCGCACATTGTGATGATCGTAGGTATGTGATGCGATCACATGCCCGCGGTCAGACAGTTCCTTCACCTGCTCCCTGCTCATGTAGCCCGGTCTTCCTATTGAAACCGTCATAAGAAAGAACACGCCTTTGAAGCCGTATTTTTCTAATTCGGGAGCTGCAACGGTATAATGTTCTTCGATGGTATCGTCGAACGTGATCATCACCGGTTTTGAGGGCAATGCTTTTCCTGTAGCTAAATAAGCATAATATTCATCTGGCGTGATGGAATGATAGCCGCTGTCTGCCAGCATTTTTATCTGCTCCCTGAAATTTGCCACTGGTACAATGTACACCTTGGTAGTTGCACTTTGATTTGGCTTCCAGTCGCGCAGGCGGTGATAGCAAAGTATAGGCACCTGCGGACGGGCGAGAATAGTTGATGCGCCTGCAACAACAAGCGGTTGAGGCGCTGGTTCTTTTTTATCAGCCGGCTGTTCAACAGGAGCGGCTGCGGCTATTTTGGTTTTGGATTGTTTGCAGAAAGGAAAAAAGCAAATGATCAATGCGATAGCAATAGGGTATTTCATAAGGGTGTAAAGAACGGTGAAAGATTGAGATTATTGAACAAAGGCTTCGCCTTTTTTCTCCGCAAGAACCCGTGATTTAAAAAAGGCGAAGCCTTTTACTCCGTCCCCGACGCCATAGCCGGCCCTTCATACTCCTGCACCTGCATTTTGAAGTGCCTTGAATAGATCCTGCTCTGGCGCATCAGCATTTTAAGATCGGTGGCGCCGGCTTCCAGGCTCCTGCCGTCTTTTGCATCGTAGCCATTAATGATGAGCTCTGTGGCTTCTCTCATGGCAGCATCGGGATCATCGAGATACCAATATATTTTGGCAAGATTGTAATGGCTTGCGTAGCGCATCTTCTTATCACCTTTTGAATCTGACGAATACGTTTTGATAGCCTTGTTGTAATATTCTATCACCGGCTGCATCATTTGCTTCACTTCATCCAGCGGTTCATTAGGGCTCATGTAAGTGATGGCCCTTTTGAAATTACCCCAGGCACGCTGATGATTTTCATACTCGGGATGTTTTCTTGAATTCACCACCCAGAAAAAATCACCCACCACACGTTCAGGGTAGCCATAATTACTAGTGAGCATGTTGCTGAGATTGGAGATCGCATTGTTCATCGATTGTTTAGTTAACGTGCTCGTAAGCAGCACCAGTCCAAGCTTCGAATAAAGTTTGGCTTCTGCTGAAGAAGAAAATTCCTCGCTCTGGTGAACGCGGCGGGTATCGCGACTTGCAAGAACAACATTGTCGATGAAACGCCCTTTATAATCTGTAAGCCTGGCCTGTGCACCGAAAGTATAAGCTACTTCCACGGTATAGGATGTTTTCTTGCCCGTTTCTTTACCATTCTTGTCTTTCAGCACTTCTACCCTTTCTTTCACTTCAGATCCCTGGATGATCAGGTCTTCAAATTTTATTTTTATCTGAACATGCGCGTCGTAAGGCAGCTTACGCCATCCTTCCATCACCACTTGGTCTTCCATCTCGTTACGCCTCATGGCCAGTCTTGTGATGTAACCATAATCTATAGATACACTGTAGGTATGATAAGAAGTATCAAGCGCGTTGCGTGGCAGGTCGCGGTAAGAAGCGGTAAAAGAAAATTTATCAAGGTTAACTTTGTCTCCATTGCTTACGGCAGAACCGCCGCCACAGCCGGAAATGATCAGCCCCAAAATACCAGCGTAGAAAATTTTTTTCATAATGATTGGATTTAACCGGGATACGCTGATAATAACGGGCAGGCGGGCAGGTTTGGTATGAATTTCCAGATATGGGAAAAAGACGTTTCTTATTGATTAGAAACAGTTCCGAATATCCGTCCCCAGGGCCGTTTTACAAATTGGATCACCTGCGTCACATCGTTGCCTGTAGCTAAGGAAGAAATGATCAGGCTCAATCCAAGCAATACATGCGGAAGGTAAACACTACCGTAAAACCTGAATATCCAGGGTGAAGCTGCCATTAAAAGGCCAGCCATCTGGTCAATACGCAGATGCGCCCACATCGGTATCTGGCGTGTGAACCCAAATTCATAATCACTGAAGAAACTGTAGAGAATGATCAACAGCCCAAAACTGATGGGAAGCAAGGTTTCATTACCACCTTCTCCGAATCCAAAAATGAGAGGGGAAAGAATTGATAATAAAGCAATAAAATAATCAAGCACGGCGTGCAGTTTAGTTGGCATGGTACGCATACGGAAGTTTTCCTGTATACAAGAATAAATTATGCCAGCACTGTTGAGGCTGATTGGGGTGTTAAGCGGGTTTGTCTGCCCCTTCCATCCGATCAATTTCTTCGCCTATAAGAAGGGCCACGGGCGCAAATTTTTCGGTAGCCGACTTCCATTCTTCTCCTTCTTTCTGTAATTCGAAATCGCCTTCGCATACACGATGCCGGTTGAAATGATGGCATTCTGCAAAAAAATGCGTATCATCTACCCGGTACACATTGTAATAGAGCGCATGACCTTCCTGTTCAATAACGGAGTGAAAAAGAAATTCCATGAGGTAAGGTAGTTCAAATTTTGTGCCTACTCCCCTAGCCCCTCTTAAGAAACCTGCCCTTTAACAACCTCTCCATCACTTCATCTTTTAAATTCCTGCTGATGGGTATGTGATGCATTCCCGCAATAATTTCGTTTCCTTCTATACCGGTGATGGCCGCGATAGCTACCAGGTAAGATTTGTGAACTTTCACAAACAAGGCCGAAGGAAGGCTTTCTTCGATGCTTTTGAAGGTGAGATAAGTGATGTATTTTTTCTCTGCAGTATGAATGGCCACGTAATTCTGCAACGCCTCAATAAATACGATCTCGCTATAGGCCAGCTTCACCAGCTTGTTATCAGCTTTAATGAAAATATAGTCGCCTGACAATTCGGGTTGAGGTGCATTGGCAACAGGCTGCCTGGATTGATAATGTTCCTGCGCTTTCAGTGTCGCTTTAAAGAATCTGTCGAATGAAATCGGCTTGAGAAGATAATCCAGCACGCTCAGGTCAAATCCTTCCAGTGCATATTGGGGATAAGCAGTTGTAAGAATAACAAGCGGAGGATGCTGCAGTGTTTTCAGAAAATCGATGCCTGATATTTTGGGCATGTGAATGTCGAGGAACAGCAGGTGCACCTGTTGCTGCGCAAGCGCCTGTGTGGCTTTTAGTGGATTATCGAATTCCCCCCCAAGATGCAGGAAGTCAACATCGGCTATGTATTCCCGCAATCCTTTGCGCGCAAGTGGTTCATCGTCGATTATAATGCAATTGAGGGTCATTGTGGTCATTTGGTCATTGGGTCATTTGGTCAGTTGTCAGTAGTGAGTAGTGAGTGGTCATTGGTCAAAAGTGAAAACTCACCTTTCACATTTCACCATTCACCTTTCACTACTACCATCTACTTTCAACTTCAATCCCACCTTAAACCATCCATCTTCTTCCGTAATATCCAGTGCATGCTTTTCGGGATAGAGCAATTCCAGCCTTCGCTTTACATTTTTTAAACCGATGCCGCCGATGGGCTCTGTGCTTCCTTTGCTGCTGTAATCTACCGTATTGGCAACGGAAAAAAAGAAGTCGCCGTTTGACCGGCTTACATCAATGGTAACCTGGTTGATCTTTCCACTGCCGAAATGTGAAATATGCTTGAAGCTGTTCTCTACAAAAGGTATCAGCAGCAGGGGCTCAATGGAAAAACCTTTCATGCCGGGCTCGCATGAATACTGCACGCTGTACTGGTCGTCTTTCCTGAGGCGTTGCAGGTCTACGTAATCCTGCAGGTACATCAGCTCTTTTTCGATATTGATCTTTTCTCCCCCGCATTCATACAATTGGTAGCGGAGCATTTCAGAAAATTTATGCAGCGCTTCCCTCGCTTCCTTGTTGGATTTATCGATCAGAAAATAAACCGAATTAATAGAGTTGAAAATGAAATGCGGGTTGATCTGCGATTTCAGGAATTTCAATTCCGCCTCTGCACGTTCTTTGGTGATCTCTGCCAGCCGTTTTTGCGCACGGCCGTAATCCATAAGCAACTTAATGGCTGCACCGGTGCTTACCAGCAAATAATGCGGAATGATGTTGTCGTATAGCCTCGATTTAAAATTACTCCAGACAGAAAAATTTGGGATATTAAGTACTTCGGCCAGCAGCGAGATCTTGAAAATGCTGGAGCAGAATATCATGCATACATAAACAATAGTAAACACTACAAATTTCTTGCGGTACAAGAGGCGCGGGATCAGCAGGAGGTTGGTGATATACACCATCAAGGCCAGGTCTATCACCTTAATTGCGGTGATCTTAATGGCGAGCCATTGCGATGAAAAATCCTGGTAGCGCAAAAAATACCAGCCTGCAAAAAACAGCAGCCAGAAGAGCAGGTGATAGAGCTTAAAGCGTTTTATGGTATTCTCAAGAGACATATGCCAAAATAAATGTAAGAAATAGTGAGGGAAAACTTGGTTACATCTTCTGCGGGTTTTGCTTGACGAGAGGAGAGTTCCCCTCTCATCAAGAAACCGCCACCTCACATGTAAACAATTTTAAGACGCCTTTCCAATTGATTCTATTTGTATCATCGATCAAAACACATAGAACGTCACGTATGAGAATATTTACCAGTTTTATCGTCCTGCTTATCTGCTTACACCTTCATGCACAGGAAACAAGCCGCCTGAAAATCTATATCGATTGCCAGCAGGTACAGTGCAACCTTGATTTTATGCGTCAGCAGATTTCCATCGCCGATTTCGTTCGCGACCGCCAGGGGTCAGACGTGCATGTACTTATCAGCACACAGCCCGCCGGCAACGGAGGAAGTAAATACACCGTTCAATTGATAGGACAAGCGCTTTTTAGCAACCTGACAGATACCTTTTCATTTTTTGTACAAGCCGTACAAACCGAGAACGACATCCGCGAACTGATGATCGCCCGTATCAAAACTGGCCTGGTGCCTTTTTTTTCAAAAGCAGGGCAAGCCACACATTTAGTAATATCTTTTGAAACCGCGAAAGGCAATGAAGCAGCCGTTTCGAACGACAAGTGGAACTATTGGGTGTTTTCTGTAGGCGGAGGCATTAACCTGAGTGGCGACAAAAATTATAAGGAAAGCGGTTTGCGCGGAAATTTCTCCGCTTCGCGAATAACGGATAGATCGAAGATCGATTTCAGTGTATACAACAGCAGCTACAGGAACAAATATACTTTCGTGGATGGAAATCAAAAATCAATTCTTAAGACCACCAATACTTACCTGTATGCAACACACAGTTATGTAAAAAGTCTGCATGCAAAATGGTCAGCAGGTTATGAGGCAAGTTTCCGCAAAAGCAGTTACGATAATATAAAAGCTGCTCCAGCCTTTGCCGCCGGAATTGAGTACAATATCTATCCCTATAAAGCTTCCAGCAATAAATTCCTTGTTATCCGTTACCGGCTGGGCGCCGAAGACAGGAAGTACCTGGAGGAAACTATTTTCAGCAAAATGGGTGAAACGCTTTTTTACAACGACCTGGGTGTATACGCGGCATTTACTCAACCCTGGGGGAGCGTTAGTTCTTTTCTTGCCTGGTATAATTACCTGCATGATGGATCGAGGAACAATCTTTCATTCCATGCAAATGTGGAGCTGCGGTTGTTCAAAGGATTCTCACTTAATTTTTATGGCGATGCAAGCCTCAATAACGACCAGCTTAGCCTTGCGAAAGGCGGCGCCACGTCAGAGGAAGTTTTGCTGAGGCTCAAGGCGCTTTCTACCAGCTATAATTATTATACAGGCCTTGTACTTACGTACAGGTTCGGATCTGCTTATAACAATTTTGTGAACCCGAGGTTTACGAGTGGGAGATGACAGATAGTTGGAAGTTGCGAGATGCACGAGGCGAATAATTAATAATTAATTTTTAAAATAATTTATATGAAACAGTTTTTATTAGTGCCGTTGATAGTTATTTGGGTTGTGCAGTTAGGATGTGCGCAATCAGGCAATCGCACAAATACAGGCCAGGCCCTGGTTGGCGGACGCTGTGAAGGATGCGAAGCAGTTCATGAAAGCCCTGTTTCTTTCAATAAGCTGTCGTGGGTAGATACCCTGCCCGATTTTAACGAGGCCGGCCCCAAAATGGTCATCAGCGGCATCATCTATCAGCAAGATGGCCGCACTCCTGCGCCCGGGGTGGTGCTTTACATTTATCATACTGATCAAAAAGGAAATTACAGCACAAAGGGGAATGAAAAGGGTTGGGGATTGAGACATGGCTATATCCGTGGCTGGATGAAAACAAATGAAAAAGGAGAATACAAATTTTACACCTTACGCCCTGCTTCTTACCCTGATTCCAAAGCGCCTCAGCACATTCATCCTATAATCAAAGAACCTAACAGGAATGAATACTGGATAGATGAATTTGTGTTTGACGATGATCCCCATTTAACACAAAAGGAACGTTCAGGCCAGCAGGAACGCGGCGGAGGTGGCGTTATCAAAGTTAGAAACGAGAACGGCATGCTGGTGGGAGAAAGAAATATTATTCTCGGAAAAAATGTTCCTGACTACCCGCAGAATGCCATTAAGAAATAATCATCCTGAAGATATCTATCAAAACATCAGCATGAAAAGCACATTGCTCATCATCATTTCCTTTTTATTTATTTCTAATGCATTCCCACATCCCGGCATTGGCATTGTAAAAGACAGCAAAGGGAATATTTATTATACCGATCTGAAACAAGTATGGAAAGTATCCGGAAACAAAAAAACGGTGGTGGTACGTAATGTTCATACGCACGAGCTGTATATCGATTCAGATGATAATTTATACGGCGAACATCTCTGGTACAATGGCGAAGCTTTGAACACATGGGGGCATTATATCTGGTGCCTGCGGCAGGATGGATCGCTTATTCGCGTGAAAGATGCCACTCCCGGGTTTCGTGAAGATTACAGTTTTGTGCGGGATGGCAAGGAAAATATGTATTGGGTAGAACGCTGCAAGATCAGCCGCTTTAAAAAGAAAACACCGCAAGGTGAAGTGAGCGTGATCGCAGAAGGGAAGTTCAAAGATGTTAGCTGGATGCATGCAACAAAAAAAGGCAGGCTCTATTTTCTAGATTTCCACAATCTGTATGCCATTGAAAACGGCAAAGTAAAACTGCTTTCAGAAAAACTGAATGAATCCACTGCCGCTTTTGCTTTTATTGGCGAACGCCATAATGCCTACGGTATCTGGACAGACGCAGCAGACAATATTTATGTTGCACTCCATGGAGGGCAACGCATTAAAAAAATACAGGCTGATGGAAGTATCAGCACTTTGCTTTATTCAAGCGCACCCTGGTCGCCCACCAGCGGTTTGTTTGATGATGAAGGCAATTTGTGGCTGCTGGAATATACCATCACCGGAGATTGCAGGGTGAGAAAGATAGATCGCAATGAATTGCTGCACGCCGGTTATGCTTCGGCATTTATGATGAACGATGTGCTGCCGTTTGCTGTTGCCGGGGCGTGTTTGTTTGTAATAGCGATGGTAATAAAGAAATGGAGAGATAAGAAATTTGCGTTGCCAGCATAATTATTTTTTACCGCAGAGAACGGGAGAACGGAGAGTTAGCGCAGAGAAATAGCGCAGATTGAAGAAGATTTCTGGATGTTGCAGATGATTCGTAAGTAATTGAAGTCGCCTCCTCATCAGCTTCGCTGATGTTATCTGCAAAATCCAAAAATCCTCTTTAATCTGCGCTATGATTTCCTCGTGATGAAAATAGTTTATCTCTCTCCAAAAATCAAGCTCCCGATCCTCACCATGTTGCTCCCCTCCTCCATCGCGATCTTATAATCTGCGCTCATGCCCATGGAAAGATTTTTCAACTGCAGGTTGGTCGTTTGGACCTTAGAGTATTTATCGTAGAGAGAAGCGAGGTATTTGAATTCGCTGCGTACTTTTTTTTCGTCATCGCTAAAAGAGGCCATGCCCATGAAACCGGTGATCCTGACATACAATAGCTGGTCGGTGCCGTTGAGCTTTTTCAGGTCGTTCATCATTTCATCCAGTTCGGCTTCATTCAAACCAAATTTGGTTTCTTCCTGCGCAATGTGAATTTGCAAAAGGCATTCGATAACGCGATGATATTTCATGCCCTGCCGGTTGATCTCCATCAGCAGCTTAAAACTATCCACTCCATGTATCAGGTGAACAAACGGCGCGATGTATTTTACTTTATTGCTTTGCAGGTGGCCTATGAAATGCCAGCGGATGTCGTGCGGTAAAAGCAAATGTTTTTCTGCCAGCTCCTGCACGTAGTTCTCACCAAAATCACGATGACCCATGCTGTACAGCTCGAATATATCGGGCACAGGCTTTGTCTTTGAAACAGCAACGAGCTTTATATTTTTCAGCTGAAAGGCCGCAGCAATTTTCCGGTATGCTTGCTTGTTTACAGGCATGGTTAATTTAAGCAGGCAAAGCTATGGAAATATTATGCGATAACTTATTTCAGAATGCTTCTGCTGATCACGATGCGTTGTACTTCGCTGGTGCCTTCGTATATCTGGGTGATCTTGGCATCGCGCATCAGGCGTTCAACATGGTATTCTTTTACATAACCATATCCGCCATGGATCTGCACCGCTTCTACCGCGGCCCACATAGCAGTTTCCGATGAAAATACCTTGGCCATAGAGCTGCTGAGCGTGTAATCCATTCCCTGGTCTTTTTCCCAGGCCGCGCGCAGGCAAAGCAACCTGGAGGCTTCAACGCGGGTGGCCATATCTGCCAGCTTGAACTGGATGGCCTGGTGTTGCGCTATTTCTTTACCGAATGCCTTTCTTTCTTTAGAATATTTGAGAGAGAACTCGTAAGCGCCACTTGCAATACCCAGCGCCTGCGAGGCAATGCCAATGCGGCCTCCTGCCAATGTGCGCATGGCAAATGTAAACCCGAAGCCGTCCTCTCCAATGCGGTTCTCCTTTGGCACTTTTACATCCTGGAACATAATGCTGTGCGTATCGCTGCCGCGGATGCCGAGCTTATTTTCCTTGGCGCCAACCGTTACGCCGGGCCAGCTCTTTTCTACAATCAGTGTATTTATGCCCCTGCTTCCTTTTGAAGGGTCGGTTTGTGCCATTACCAGGTAAACCGACGCAGTATTGCCATTGGTGATCCAGTTCTTGGTACCATTCAACAGATAATGGTCGCCTTTATCTTCGGCTATGGTTCGCTGAGAGGTGGCATCGCTGCCTGCCTCAGGCTCACTCAGCAAAAAAGCGCCGATGTACAGCTCACCGTCTTTCTTTCCCTGCGCCAGCGGCGTAAGGTATTTTTCTTTCTGTTCTTCTGTTCCGTAAGCCGCTACTCCCCAGCATACCAGGCTGTTATTCACACTCATGCATACGCTAACGCTGGCGTCTATCTTGGATATTTCTTCCATGGCCAGTACGTAACTGACCGTATCCATGCCGGCCCCGCCGTATTTGGGGTCGACCATCATTCCCATAAACCCCAGGTCTGCCAGCTTCATGATCTGTTCTTTGGGAAACTTCTGGTGCTCATCACGTTCTATCACGCCGGGCAGGCATTCGTTCACCGCAAAATCCCTTGCCGCCTGCCGTATCATCTTGTGTTCTTCACTCAATTGGAAATGCATTCAGGTTTTTTTTGTGGCGCAAATATAAGCTAACAGACGTTAGTTTGCAACAAACGTAAGGATCAAGGAACAAGAAACAAGGAACAAGAATGAGTCGCTGGTATAACAACCTGCCTTTCTGTATTACTTATACCTTCCTGTATCTTACCTGTATCTTACCTCCCTTATCTTACTTGTCTTGCTTCTTGTTCCTTGTCCCTTGTGCCTTATTTATTGTCTTGCAATAAATCCTCTATTTTTGAAGTTCTGGGTTTCACGAATAACGATTGCATGAAAAATATCAAGCTGATAGAAGTACCATCAGAAATTGGGGCAGGCACACGTGGGGCCAGTATAGGGGTAGACGCTATTAAGATCGCTGCACTTGATTTCATGAGCAATTTTTTCATCCATTTTCCTTCGGAAAAAGTGCCGCATGAAAATAAATTGCTATATGAGCCCATCGAGTCGCCCTATGCGAAGCGCATCAAGGGCATTGTGACCATGTACGATCGCGTGAGCAAGGCCGTGACCGATTCCATTAAGAATAATTTCTTTCCTGTAATATTAAGCGGGGACCATAGCACTTCGGGCGCTACCATCGCGGGCATCAAGGCCGCCAAGCCCAAAAGCAAGCTGGGGGTTATCTGGATAGATGCACATGCTGATCTTCATACCCCGTTCACCACTCCTTCCGGCAATGTTCATGGTATGCCATTGGCCACTGCCATCGGGGAAGACAACCTGGACTGCGCCGTGCATCAGCCGGATGATGAAACCACAAAGCAGTGGAACCAGTTGAAGAACATGTGCAAGATCAGCCCGAAAGTTTTACCCGAGGACGTAGTATTTATTTCGCTGCGCGATTTTGAAAAAGAAGAAAAATACCTGATCGATAAATACGGCATGAAGGTGATCTCTACCGGCGAAGTGAGGCGTAAGGGGCCAGAAAACGTGGTACGCAGCGTGATCCGCTATCTTTCCGATTGCACCGATATTTATGTAAGCTTTGATGTTGACAGCCTGGATTCCAGTATTTCAAGAGGAACAGGTACGCCCGTAAGCAACGGCCTTCGGGAAAGAGAAGTGGAAGACCTTATCAGCAAGTTCATGCAAAACCGAAAGGTTTGCTGTTTTGAAATAGCGGAAGTAAATCCTACGCTCGATAAAGAAAACCTGATGGCTGAAATTGCTTTTAATATTTTACAAAGAAGCGTTAATGTGCTGATGATGAATTGATGCATTATTCAAAGCAATCATTCATACAGGCTAACTTTCGTTCAGCCAGCCGAATAATTCGGCGAGTCCTTCATCTGTTTTAAGTCTCAGTCCTTTATCGCGTACGATCTTATTAATGCGGTCTGCATATTCCGGCAGCGCGCTCAGAATATCTTCTTTATTTTTTTTGAGCTTTACGATCTTACCATTGGGCAAAAAAGCGAAAAACTGTTCTTTCTCGGTTACGCGTTTTGGTTCCGGCGTGCTTACGTCTTTATACAAACCAACACTCTTTGCTTTGCAGCGCAGTAATTGCACCTTGCCATCAACCATTACTTCATAAAATGTTTCATCGTTGTGAACGCCTGCGGCAGGATAGTTAGAACGATAAAGAACACCTATTGTATCTGCGCCAATAACAACGCCGATGATAAATTCCTCTACCGGATACACAAATTCCATCGTCATATTATTCTCGCGGAAATACACTTTGTTTTCCTGCACATTAAAAACAAGCCATACATTTTCGCGCTTCTGGCCATTCTTGAACTTAACGCTGCCTATCGTCCATTGCCCCTGCATGAATTGCTCCTGTACGTCTCCGCCATTTACGTAACCCTGGCCCGGAACAACGGGCGAATATAAGTTTGCAGGCGGACGGTAACCGGCAACTACTTTGGTAGATGGCAGCACCATTCTCTGTGATGATGCCTGCATAGCGAACAGTATGCATATTGCGGAAGATAACAGCAGCTTTCTCATGTTGAAACGAATGTCTTTAAAATTACAAAACTTATCGTTCAATATTAAACATCTTTTCCAGGCTTTCTTTAAACGAAACCGGTTGATAGCCCAACTCCTTTTGCGCTTTATTGATAATGAACCCGGTGCGGGAGGGTCTTGGGGCAGGCTGTGCAAGTGCAGACAGGTCAGACCTTTCTATCAGGCTTTCATCCAGCTTCAACAACCGGGCGGTTTCAATGGCCATTGCATAAGGTGTCAGCATGTCCTTGCCGGCTATGTGAAATATTCCTTCCGCGTTTTTTTCCAGCACAAGTATGATGCCCGCGGCCAGGTCGTTTACAAATGTTGGCGTGCGGTATTGATCGTCTACCATTTTTACCTTCTCCCCTTTTTCAAGCTTATCCTTCAGCCAGGTAATGATGTTCAGGCGCGCATCAGCGGAAGGGTTGCCCGTTACCAGAACGGTTCGTACAATCGCCCACGGCAGACCCGACTCCGCAACTGCTTTTTCTGCTCCCCACTTGCTGCTGCCGTAATAATTAACGGGATTGGGTTCTGCTTCCTCAGCATAAGGACCATCCTGGCCATCGAAAACAAAATCGGTAGAAAGGTAAATGAATCTTGAGCCTGTTTCTTTACACGCATCCAGCAGGAAACGGGTTGCAGTTACGTTCACGTTCCAGCAATCGATCTTGTTCAACTCGCATTTATCTACATGCGTCATGGCGGCAGCATGGATCACTGCATCGGGGCGTGATTGCAATACAAGATGGTTGACGCGTGGGCCGTCAGTAATATCGAGCTGATGATACTGGTATTGTTCGTTATCCTGGAATGGCAATCGCGACTTGCCTTGTGCAGTTGCAATGACAGTGTATTTTTTATCCAGCAATTGCTTTACGAGATGCTGGCCTAATAAACCATTTGCTCCGGTAATGAAGATCTTCATAGCGCGGAAAATTACAGATTAATCGTGAGGAAAAACATACAAAGAAAACACGGATGAACACGGATTAAAGGATTCTACGGATTAGAAACAATTTCCTTAATATATATCCGTGAAAATCCTTTAATCCGTGTTCATCCGTGTTTTCTTCTATCCTAATTAAAACGGCTTTTTCTTATCGCCGGTTGCTTTATACAAATTATTGAAATCAGGCTTCAATCCCATATTATAAAATATGAATGAATAGATATCCGCGGTAAGCTCTATTGCCTTGGCGGTGTTGCTTGCACCATGACCAGAGTTGGTCTCTATCCTGATAAGCACAGGATTAGCGCCCTGGTGCTTCTCCTGTATCGTAGCCGCATATTTGAATGAATGCGCAGGAACCACGCGGTCATCATGATCAGCCGTAGTGATCAGCGTTGCCGGATAGCTTGTGCCGCTCTTCAGGTTGTGCAGAGGCGAGTACCCGTACAGATTCTTAAAGTCTGTGGCGCTGTCGCTGGACCCATACTCTGCTATCCAGTTCCATCCAATGGTAAACTTATGAAAGCGCAGCATGTCCATAACACCTACCTGTGGAATGGCTACTTTAAAAAGATCAGGCCGCTGGTTCATCACTGCGCCTACAAGCAGCCCACCATTAGATCCTCCGCGAATTGCCAGGAATTCTTTGGAAGTATATTTATTGGAGATGAGGTATTCACCCGCAGCAATAAAATCATCAAACACGGTTTGCTTTTTCAGGCGCATGCCTGCTTCATGCCATTTCTCTCCATATTCAGCTCCGCCTCTCAGGTTAGCAAGCGCATAAACGCCGCCCTGCTCCAGCCATGGCAACAACGTTGCGCTGAAACCAGGCAATGAGCTGATATTAAACCCGCCATAACCATACAGTATCACCGGGTTCTTACCATTCAGCTTCAATCCTTTTTTATGCACCAGGAACATGGGCACTTTTACACCATCCTTGCCTGGATAAAATACCTGTTTGGTCTCATATTCATTGGGGTTGAAGGCTGCAATTTCAGGCTGGCGGAAAACGGTGCTCTTGCCGCTGGCGATATCGTACCTGAAAATTGTAGGCGGTTGCGTGAAAGATGTGAAACTGTAAAACAGGAATTTATCGTCATCCCATCCGCCAAAACCTCCGGCAGATCCGAGGCCCGGCAACTTTACTTCCTGTTCCATTTTTCCATCCATGCTGTACACATAAATGCGCGTAGTAACATCTTTGAGATAGTTTACAAATAATTTTCCGCCCGCACTTCCGGCACCCTGCATAGGCTCAGCTTTTTCAGGAAGGAAGGTGGTCCAGGCAGACTCATCAATATTTTTCGGATCGATAAGAACAAGACGGTAATTAGGCGCGCCGTTATTGGTACGCACCAGGAATTTATCGCCAATGTTATCAACAACAGAGTAAGAATATTTTCCAACTTCTTTGATGATGGGCTTGAATTGTTCGTCGCCGCTCTTATTGTCTCTAACCCAGATGGCATTGCCATTAAAACCTTTGCCGCGGTCGCTGATGTAGAGATAAGCAAAGCGCTGGTCTTCGCTGGTGGCAGCGGTATGAAAACGCTGCGGGTTGCCTTTGTCTTCGTACACCAGTTTATCTTCTGATTGTGGGGTTCCAGCTTTGTGATAAAATACCTGGTGGTTCTCGTTCTTGGATGAAAGTTCCTTGCCTTTATCGGGCTCGGGATAGCGGCTGTAATAAAATCCATCCTGCTGCCAGGATGCGCCGGAAACTTTTACCCACTTGAGTTCATCAGCAAGGTCTTTGCCGGTTGTCATGTCTTTTACATAGTAGGTCTGCCAGTCAGAACCGCCGCGGGAAAGGCCATAGACCGCATATTTTCCATTGCGCGATAAAGAGAAGGTAGACATGATGGTAGTGCCATCTGTAGATAATTTATTGGGATCGATCACCAGTTCCGGCTGGCCGTCTAACCCTTTCTGGCGATACAAAACAGATTGGTTCTGCAGGCCATCGTTCTTATAGAAATAAAAATATTCGCCATTGCGGAAGGGCGCGGAATACTTCGCGTAATTATATACTTCTTCTATACGCTTGCGCCATTGAGGGCGGTAAGCGATGTTGTTCAGGTAATCGTAAGTAACCTTGTTTTGTTCGGTCACCCATTCCTTGGTATCTGTGCTGTTATCGTCTTCCAGCCAACGATAGGGATCGGGCACTTTGGTGCCATGGTAATCGTCAACATGCTCCACCTTGCGGGTAGCAGGGTATTGGTATTGGGCATGAAGGGTGAAGGGAATGCAGGCAATCAGTAATAATCTCAGCAAAAGTTTCATATCAGGGGAAGTTTTAGATGGGTCAAGTTTACGGAAAAAAACCTGCGGTTGAGCACCGTTGGTGTAGAAAGGGGGATTGGAGGTTGAGTGAGTTGCTGATTTTGGAAGCAAGGGAACGCGGATCATCAGGATCAGTTAGGATTTTTTAGGATCAGTTGTTGCTATTACTTACTGCCTCAGCGGTTCGTGAACAAATCCTGATTAATCTTAACCGATCCTGATGATCCGCGTTCCCTTGCTTTATTTATTAACAACCCACCCAACGTCCAACAAAAGAAAAAAACCCCATGCGGGGTTTTAAGTTCTTAATCAAACCTTACGGGGTTCGATTAAATGCGGGGGCTTACGGGCCCGGCGCTAATTCATGACTGCTATGTCCTGCTTCAAATAGGATATCAGTTCGTTGATATTTCCATTCCTGGATGCTTTAAGGAAAAGTGTGCAAAGTGTCTGGCCGTTTGCAAAGCCTGTTGTTCCGGCTTTCCTGCGCAGCTTCGATTTTGCGCGGTGCAACAACTGCCTGCAGTTATCGTAGCTGATGCCGAATGAGCTTTCGATCCACTCGTATTCTTTTTCAAATCCTTTTTTAAGGATGAATACAGCTTTCTCATGCGGAGTAAGTGTAGACTCGATAAGATCGAACAACTGCTGCAATTCAGTTTCTGTTTCAAAACGAAAAGCGGGATTCACGGCAGCAGTTTCAGTTTTCATAGTGTGCGCGGTAAAGACACGATGTCTTTTCTCCGTGCGGATATTGTTGATGAAAAGATTGTGAATGGTTTTCTTGATGTAACCGTGCTTGTTGGTGATCACCTTCGCATCGCTTGTATAATATCTCGTCATTGCTTCCTGTACGAGATCGTCTGCAAGCATTTTGTTC
>JBAVMD010000206.1:0-1860 GCA_049689695.1 Chitinophagaceae bacterium
TTTGACCCAGGTGACAAGCACCTTCAAAAAGTATTGCAGTTAACCAGGGAATTCATGGGTTTTCCAAGACAACTTGGTCAGCATACGGGTGGCTTTGTGATTACAAAAGGAAAGCTGACCGACCTATGTCCCATTTTAAATGCCCGTATGGAGAACCGTACCTGCATTGAATGGAATAAGGATGATATTGATGCACTCGGCTTTTTGAAGATTGACGTTCTTGCCCTGGGTATGCTCACCTGCATTCGTAAAGCATTTGATCTGGCGAAACAGCATTACGATCTTGACCTTACGTTGGCGAATATTCCCCAGGACGATCCATTGGTATATGAAATGATCCAACATGCAGATACGATTGGCGTGTTTCAAATTGAAAGCCGTGCGCAGCAATCCATGCTTCCGAGATTAAAGCCAAAATGTTTTTATGATTTGGTGATTGAAGTAGCCATCGTTCGTCCGGGTCCCATACAAGGTGATATGGTACATCCTTATCTCCGTCGCCGTAATGGGGAAGAGCCTGTAGAATATCCATCAAAAGAACTGGAAGAGATTTTGGGAAGAACCTTGGGCGTACCGCTGTTTCAGGAACAGGCAATGAAGATTGCGATTGTGGCTGCAGGTTTTACACCAACAGAAGCAGACGAGCTGCGTCGCAGCATGGCCACATTTAAACTGAAAGGGTTGGTGAGCCAGTTCCAGGAAAAATTAATTAATGGTATGACCGCAAAGGGCTATCCTTTGGAATATGCGCAGCGGGTTTTCAAACAACTGGAAGGGTTCGGCTCTTATGGTTTTCCGGAAAGCCATGCGGCGAGTTTCGCTTTATTGGTCTATGTGTCCTCTTGGATCAAATGTTATTATCCCGATGTCTTTGCGGGTGCGCTTTTAAACAGCATGCCGATGGGATTTTATCAGCCCGCACAAATTGTGATCGATGCGAAAAAACATGGCGTGGAGGTACGGCCGGTTGACATCAACTATTCGGACTGGGATAACAAATTGGAAGAAAAAGCGGGGAAGTATTACGCC
Organism: Chitinophagaceae bacterium; assembly: GCA_049689695.1. GTDB lineage: Bacteria > Bacteroidota > Bacteroidia > Chitinophagales > Chitinophagaceae > DASPKM01. The sequence continues at coordinate 1,030 of JBAVMD010000206.1, forward strand.
CTTCGTCTGGGATTCCGGCAGGTAAAAGGATTAAGAGAAGATGATATAAATGTATTGCTCTCTGCACGCAATGATGGGTATAAAAGTATCAATGCACTTCGTGATGCAGCAGTATCGGAAGCAGCACTGGAAAAATTAGCAGATGCCGATGCCTTTGGCTCTATCGGGCTGGATCGCAGGGAAGCTTTTTGGGAGATCACTACAAAAGATAAACCGATCGCTTTGTTTACCGGGCAACCGTCACAGGATGCAACGGATGAAAATGTATCGCTACCGGTAATGACACCTTCCGAGCATGTCGTTCATGACTATGCAGCTACAGCACTTTCACTAAAAGCGCATCCCGTAAGTTTTGTAAGAGAGAAATTGGAGCTGCTAAACATTTTCACTACCGCTGGACTAAGCAAGGGGAAAAATGGGGATATAGTTAAGGTAGCAGGACTGGTATTGGTTCGTCAACGACCTGGGACAGCTGGCGGCATTTGCTTTATGACCATTGAAGATGAAACCGGTGTTGCCAACCTGGTGATCTTCCAAAGTCTGTTTGACACCTTTCGAAAAGAGATCCTCGCTTCACGACTGATCATGGTAGAAGGCAAGCTGCAAATAGAAGGTGAAGTGATTCATGTGATTGTAAAGAAGTGCTATGATTTTTCTAAACTATTGCGTGGACTCACCGCAGCGAATAAAGAAAATCTGCCGGTACTAACACTGGCAAGACCAGATGAGAAAAGCATTCCTGCAGGATTAAATAAACGATCACAGGTAAGAGAGGTGGCACAGGAAAACCTATTTCCTGAAGCACGTAATTTTAAATAAGATGGAGTCATG
>JBAVMD010000207.1:0-2451 GCA_049689695.1 Chitinophagaceae bacterium
CAAACGGTCACAAACGATAGTGCTGCCACACATGGCGGTGGGGTTGTTGTAAAAAAAGAAAATGGCAAGTCCTTGGTTCTGCTGGTAAGCAGCAAAAAAACCGGGGATTGGGTAGTGCCGAAAGGTCACAGGGACCCCAAAAAAGAAAAACCGTCCGAGCTTGAAAGCAGTGAAGAAACGGCGGTGCGCGAAGTAGAGGAAGAAGCAGGCTATGTTGCAGAAATTGTTGCTTACCTCGGCGAAACGCCGCGCTATACATTTAATGGCGAAAGTATTTTAGTAAGCTATTACCTGATGTTCCTGCTAAGCGATGAACCTAAACCGGCGGAAGACAGAAAAAAAGAATGGGTTGAAATAAGTAGGGCTATACAGATGGTGAAGAGTGAAGATTTGAAGCGGTTGCTGAGAGAGGTAGCCTTAATAGTTTAATATGTTTTGAATCTGGGTTTGGAGAACGCGGATCGTCAGGATTCTTTAGGGTTTATTAAGATTAGTCGCTGCTATTGCATGACCGTTCAAAGTTTTCAGGAGCTATCCTGATAAATCCTAACCGATCCTGATGATCCGCGTTCCGTTTTTCTTTCCAACTATTTCTTCCTGCTCCACACAATAAAATCCGTTGCCGGAATCTTCTGATGGCTCAACTGACGCAGCATATTCACCAACTGTCCGCGATGATAAGTTCCATGGTTCATGATGTGGAGCAGCACCTGGTAAACAGGCTGCTTAAACTTTTCACGCTTGGTATTCTGATAGCTGAACACATGATCTAATCCCATATCGGTAGATGCATTGATCCACTCCTCCCATAGTTTGCTTTGCTGCAACAATCCCTGCATGGCTTCGGTTGCAGTGCCGGAAAAATTTTCGCTGGGACGAGTGATCACCTCCTGCAGTTTCATGCGCTGCCACCAGATGCTTTCTGCATCCCACATGTGCAGTATGGTAGACAGCAGGCTGGCAAAGCTGCTCGGCAGTTCTTTCTGCTGCAGCTCCGGGGAAAGAGTTGACACTACTTCGCACAGCTTTTGACTGGCCCACACATTGTAAGCAGCCAATTGCCGCAGTAATTCTTTCATCTCGAAATTCGGTTTACTTTTGAAAGGTTCAAGGGTTCACGAATTAAATAAATAAACTGACATGCCCGATAAAAATCTTTCGCACACAAGTCTCACTTCAGATATAGCTTCCGGTTTCAGCTCGCTTGCCATTCATGGCGGTCACCGGCAGGATCCTAACTATGCTCACGTTACTCCTATTTATGCTTCTTCCACTTACGTGTTCGATACAGCAGAGCAGGGCATGCGCCGTTTCAGCGGGCAGGAAGAAGGATATATCTATTCGCGCTGGGGAAATCCCACCATGACGGAGGCTGAAGATAAGATCGCGGCGCTGGAAGCTTTCGGTCTTAAAGATGAAAGCGGAGCCCCGCTGCAATTGAAAGGAATTCTGCATTCATCGGGCATGGCTGCCATCAGCACCATGACACTGGCAAATGCAAAAACAGGCAATAAGATACTTACGCACTATTCGCTTTACGGAGGCGCGCAGGAATTGTACCACCGCGTGCTGCCTGCGCTGGGCATCGAATCCATTGTAACCGATCTGCGCGACCTGAACAAGGCAGAAGATGCTTTGAAGAAAGACAAATCCATCAGCTTCATTTATATCGAAACACCTGCAAATCCTACCGTGCAATGCGTAGATATTGAAGCGCTGGCAAAGCTGGCAAAACAATACGGCAAAAAGATCGGTTGCGATAATACTTTCGCTACTCCTTACCTGCAACAGCCTTTCCGATACGGAGTTGATTTTGTTGTGCATTCAACCACTAAATTCCTCAACGGCCACGGCACTGCCATTGGTGGTGTACTGGTTGGCCGCGATGTTGATTTCATGAAAGGAGAAGCAACCAAACTCCACCGCCTGCTGGGCGGCAACAGCAACCCGTTCGATGCATTTTTATTGGTGAATGGAATGAAAACACTGGAGCTGCGCATGGAGCGTCATTGCCACAATGCCATGGAGATCGCTAACTTCCTGGATGCGCATCCTGCAGTTGCCAAAGTAAATTATACCGGCCTCGCTTCACACCCCGATCATCTTGTTGCGATGAAGCAGATGCGGCATCCGGGCGCCATGCTCAGCTTTGAAATGAAAGATGGCGTAGAGGGCGGCAAGCGCTGTATGGATAAACTGAAGCTCTGCCTTCGCACCGTATCGCTTGGCACCTGTGAAACCCTGCTTTGCCATCCTGCATCTATGACACATGCCGGCGTTCCAAAAGAACAACGCGAACAATATGGAATTACTGATGGATTGATAAGAATGAGCGTGGGCATGGAGAATGTTGCGGATGTTATTAATGATTTGGATCAGGCGTTGAGGTGAGAGGTGAGCTGTGAGTTGTGAGCTATGATCTGTGAGCTGTGAGTGAATGTGCAAGTGTAA
>JBAVMD010000208.1:0-2401 GCA_049689695.1 Chitinophagaceae bacterium
GAGTAACCGCCGGGGCTGATTATTCAGCTGCAGGCGTAACCACTGCGTCACTGAATGCACGTTACAACCAGCATACGCTTGCTTACCTGAATGAGATGACACCATCCGGTGGCACTAACAACGTACAGGTGAGTGTAACCAAACAGGCAAGCGCTCCGTTTATGTACCTGAATGGCATTGTGCTGGAAGAATACACTGATACGGTGCCTGTAATGAACCCGGTTCATTTGTACGCAGAACCAAGAGATAAGAGCTCAGTAACATTGGTTTGGGCAGACAGGGCCAATAATGAAACAGGTTATGATGTGGAAATGGCTGCAAGTCCTGCAGGCCCATGGACGGTTGCAACAATTGCAGCCAATTCAACCACGCATACTATTTTCGGTCTTACAGCTGATACCAAATATTACTTCAGGGTAAGGGCAAGAGCAGGTGCATCTGTATTCTCAGAATACAGCAATACCGAGGCTACCATTACGCCCAAGACCATTACGTATGTAAACCTCACGTTCAGCTACCCGGCGCCTGCGCCATGGAACAATACCAATGTTAATCCTGATGCAGGTAAAACATTCCCTGACCTCCTGAGCGATCAGGGCCAGAACACGGGAGTTACCATGTCGATCACGCTTGGATTCAACGGACAAAACGATGCAGGCATGCAGACCGGTGCAGGCATATTCCCTGATGCGGTGATGAGAAGCTGTTACTGGCTTGACCGTACACAGGTGGGGCAATTCAAGCTCACTGGCCTTAATCATTCCAAGCGTTACCGGATCGGTTTCTTCGGAAGCATCGGGCCAGGCTGGGATGGAAACTTCACTTCTACTTATACCATCGGTAACAGAACGGTATACCTGAATGCACACCGCAATGATACCGAAGTGGCATACATAGGCGATGTGATACCGGATGAGAATGGAGAAGTATTGCTGAGCGTTTCAAGCCCGGCAACTACCAACTATTCATTCACGAGCGCTATTGTGATCCAGGCTTATGATGATGTTACCGGCGGAACGGTGCTGAACAGGGCGAACATCGGCAATGAAGAAGATACGGATGTTAAGATAACAGAAGTGGCACGTGGTGCGCAGGGACAGGAAGTAGTGGTTGAAGAAGCGAAAAAAATCCGCGTTCTTGCTTATCCAAATCCGTTCACGGATAATGTGAAGATCGATTTCAATAACACCTCGGCTTCTAATAAGGTAAGTGTAGACATTGTAGATATCACGGGCAGACTTGTATTCAACAGGGAAGCTGGTAAACTGCCTGCGGGAATGAATACGCTGCGCCTTGATGTATCGAACAGTGCGATTACGCCGGGTATTTATTTTGTGCGATTGAAGATAGATGGAAAGCTGGCGCATACTGCTAAGCTGGTGAGAGCGAGGAAATAAATGGATAATAATTGATATTAAAAGTCCGGGGCGAATGTCCCGGACTTTTTTTTATGACGTACTCACGGCAGCGAAGCTGCCTTGAGTACATTTTACGTAAGATGGTTGTCGAACACAGTAAAAATCACATCCGGGTCTTTGAGGTTGAGTGTGAGGTTTACAATATCTACCTGTGCCTGCACTTCCATGCTTAGTAACAATATCATTACAAAAAGGCGATAGCGAAATTGGACGCGCATATAATATCCGGGATTTTTAGCACAGGTTCCGCGTTCAATTTACACAAAAGAAATAAAATGAATTCTTAACTTAGTAAAAGCAGCGGTAGCAAAACAACGGAAGCCTTATCATGAACTCCCAACTTGACTTTTTCATCAGTTACTCAAATGCTGACCAGGTTATCGCAAGACAATTATACAATTTGTTGAAACCCAAGTTTACCGTTTTTCTTGCCGAACATTCTCTTGCTCCCGGATCCAACTGGCGTAAAGATATTCCGGGCGCCCAACGCAATTCGTTTATTTCAATTATAATTCTTACGGGTAACGAAATATCGCATTACCAGAATGAAGAACTGCTTTACGCAATAAGTCTTTCCCAACACAATAGCATCCCCCACCAAGTTATTCCTTTGATTTTTGGAAGGGCCGAACTATCCTTTGGGTTGCTCGGCCTGAATGCTATTACTGCCGACCACGGTTTAACCAATGAAATAATAGAGAAGCTTGAACAGGCTTTATTTAAAATAAAAAAATCGCAAGTGCCGCCGACACAAGTTTCGAAGTCATCTACCGATCCTGTGCCACCAAAGCCTGAAAGCATGTATCAATCTGCTTTTCGTGCTGATCCAGATGAAATTTGGAAGACAGTTCTTACCTCTGATAAAAAAAAGGTTCCACATTTTTTGCCAAATGCGAATATTGAAGAGAAAAACAGCAGCCAATGGATCATATGGGTCAGTCTGCTGATTATAGCATGCATTGTCGGCCTTATGTGCTTTAATC
>JBAVMD010000209.1:0-3886 GCA_049689695.1 Chitinophagaceae bacterium
GGCGCAAAGAGGCTTCGCCTTTTTTAAATCCCGGGTTCTTGCTGAGAAAAAAGGCGAAGCCTCTTTCCGCCTTTGCGTCTTCCTTTCCGCCTCTGCGTGAAATCTTCTGTGACTGTTCTGCTCAAAGTTTATTCCTTGTTTTTGGTATCAATTACTATAGTAACCGGCCCATCATTCAACAATTCCACTTTCATATCCGCCGCAAAAATGCCGGTATAAATTTCTTTACCCAGATCGATGGCCAGTTGCCGCACCATGCTTTCGTACAATGGTATTGCCGTGGCATGCTTAGCCGCACGGATATAAGAAGGGCGATTTCCTTTTTTGGTAGATGCATGCAGGGTAAACTGGCTTATTAATAAAATATCACCCCCTGTTTCCTTAATGGAGAGGTTCATTACCCCCTCCGCATCATTGAATATCCGCAGGTTCACGATCTTGTTGCTCAACCATTCCAGGTCGGCAACGCCATCCGCCTCTTCAATACCCAATAATACCAGCAGGCCCGGCCCAATCCGGGATTTTACCTGATTATCAATGGTTACGCTGGCGTTAGCGACTCTCTGTATTACGGTTCTCACCCTCCCGAACCCTCCCTTTCACAGACAAAAAGTATCCGTTTATCGACTATATAATGTTTCATGGTTCCAACACGTTAGTAAGTAGTAAATTTAGCCGGAAATCCAACTGCAACGTTGTTTTACACGTAATTGTCTTTAGTGTATGATCGATCTTTCAAGAGAAATTTCTTTCCAGACCTCCCGCAGCGGCGGTAAAGGAGGACAGAATGTGAACAAGGTAGAGACCGCCGTGGAAGGTTATTTTCACGTTGCTTCTTCGGCTTTGCTGAATGAGGAACAAAAAGAGCGCGTGACGCAGAAGCTAAGCAACCGCATAAATTCAGAAGGCGTGCTGCAGGTAAGGTCACAAACGCATCGCTCGCAACTGGCCAATAAAGAAGAAGTACTTAAGAAAATACATGAGCTGGTAGAAAAGGCTTTGAAGAAAGAAAAGAAACGAATTCCAACCAGGCCATCTGCCACCGCCAAAAAGAAACGTGAAGAAGGAAAAATTAAACAGTCACAAAAAAAAGAGAACCGCCAGAAGATCCGCACTTCGGGTCTTTGAGGTACTATGAAAACAAGCTTACATCACCGCCTGCTATTGCCACTGCTGGCAACAGCCCTGCTGGCCGTCTCCTGCCAGAAGGCATTGCGTTTTGCAGGCGAGCCCGCGGCCAACCACCAGCTCACTATCCGTTTCAAAGCTATGGCGGATACCGCGCGGCTGATTTACGGCAATACTTATTTAAATAACTGGAGCGAGCCCTATACCGTATCTGCCTTTAAATTCTATATTTCGCAGCTAAGGCTTATCAATACAGATTCCGGCATCAGCTATAACGTGAATAAGGATGAATACTTCCTTGTGAATTTTGGAGACAGTAATTCGGTAGTGCTTCGACTGAACGCAGTTCCTTTCAGATACGACCGTATTGGTTTTCTCATTGGGGTAGACAGTATCCGCAACGTGAGCGGTGCGCAAACAGGCGCGCTTGATCCGGGAAATGGCATGTTCTGGACCTGGAACAGCGGCTACATCATGGCCAAGCTGGAAGGCAATTCGCCCGTTTCTAACCAGGTAAACAACAAATTCGAATACCATATCGGCGGGTTTTCCGGGCCTGACCATGTACTGAAACAAGTAAGTTTATCGTTCCCGCTTTCGCAGGAAATAGTGCTGCAGCCGGGCAAAAGCACGGAGCTTACCATTGCGGCAGATGCCAATGCCTGGTTCTCTAACCCATTTGATCTGAAACTTAGCGTAAACCCTGTCTGCATGACGCCGGGACCATTGTCGAGGCAGATCGCAGAAAATTATGTAAAGATGTTCTCTGTAACCAATATCGTTAACCAGTAAGTGAAGAAGGTCTGCATCATATTAGTTATTGCTTTTGTTGCCGCCGGTGCGATACTGTCAGAGGCTTGCCGTAAGCCAAACAGTGATGCAGCCCCTGTTCCTACCCCTTTGACCTTTTCGGTTCCTGAAGGGTTTCCAAAACCAGTGTTCGATTTTAATGCAAGCCCGGTTACACAGGAAGGCTTTAACCTGGGCAAGAAATTATTTTTCGAAGGAAAGCTTTCGAAAGATGGCAATTTCCCCTGCGCTTCCTGCCACCAGCAGTTTGCCGCCTTTGCCACTTTCGACCATGATTTCAGCCACGGTTTCAACAACCAGTTTACCAGCCGCAATGCGCCGGGCCTTTTCAATCTTGCATGGCATGCAAGCTTTCATTGGGACGGGGGCATCAATCACCTGGAAGTACAGCCGCTGGCTCCCATTACTGCGCCAAATGAAATGGCGGAAGACGTGAACAATGTAATTGAAAAGCTGAAACAGGATGCTGAATATAAAACGATGTTTCGCTCTGCTTTTGGAACGGAAGAGATCACCAGCCAGCGGATGCTTAAGGCATTGAGCCAGTTTATGATCATGATGGTGTCGGGCAATTCAAAATACGATAAGATGAAGCGGGGCCAGGCTACCTTCAACAGCGCTGAGCAGGCAGGTTACCTGACCTTTAAGGCCAAATGCGCCTCCTGCCATAACGAGCCTATGTTTTCCGATTTCAGCTTCAGGAACAACGGCCTGGCCGTAAACAGTTTTTTGAAGGATTATGGCAAAATGCGTATCAGCAATAACGCAGCAGATTCCCTGAAGTTCAAAGTGCCTTCGCTCCGCAACATCTACGAAACCTATCCTTACATGCACGATGGCAGGTTCTGGAACCTTACGCAGGTGCTGGACCATTATTCCACCGGCATACAGAGCAGCGCTACCCTCGATCCTCTTTTGAAAAACAAGATACCTCTGACAGACACGGAAAAATTCAACCTTATCTATTTCCTGGGAACTTTGTCCGATACGAGCTTTACGAAGGATAAGCGATTTGAACAATAAGCTGCGAGCTTTGAGCTGCGAGCCGCGAGCAGGAAGCTGTAAGCTATAAGCAGCAAGCCCTTGGCTGTTTGCTCGAAGCTCATAGCTCGCAGCTCAAAGCTGTAAGCTCATAGCTTCTAAAAATTTAATACATTTAACACATGAAGTCACGTGTCACAAGAGCAAACTTATTGCTTGCATTATCATTATGCCTGATCATAGTTTCGTGTCAGAAAAAGGCCAAAGATGATGTGACGCCTCCCGGGGCGCCCTCCCCCGTTGAGTTCAGGTTTGAACATAAAGTTGACCTGAAAAACCTGGTGCTTGATTCATCTTACGGCAACCAGTTCCAGGAATTCTTCAAGGTCAGTAATTTCAAGTATTACATCAGCAATATTCAATTCGTTGATCAGAATTCCGGGGATACTGTCAAGATCCCGGAAACATATTTCCTGGTAGATGAACGCAAGCCCGAGTCGAAGAAAGCGCAGTTCACTATCCCGGCCGGTGAATATTACGCCTGCTCTTTCCTGATTGGTATTGATGCGGAACGCAACGCAAGCGGCGCACAGACCGGCGCGCTGGACCCTGCGCTGGGAATGTTCTGGAACCGGACAGATGGTTATATCATGGCCAAGCTAGAGGGTACGAGCCCTGCTTCAACACTTCCCGGAAATGTGATCAGCTATCATATAGGGGGTTATAAGGGAGCTACCAGTGTTATTGCCAGAAGGCATTTTAAAATAGGGGCAGCAGCTGTTATGGCTAACAGAAAGACTGTGGTAATTTTTACAACCGATGTGCGTGACTGGTTCAGCAATCCGCATGCGCTTAAAATTGAAACCTATCCATCTGTTTCAGCACCCGGCGACCTGGCAAAGAAATTTTCGGAGAATTATTTTAAGATGTTTGATTTTTCTTCGGTAAAGTATGAATGAGGAAGCTG
>JBAVMD010000210.1:0-14348 GCA_049689695.1 Chitinophagaceae bacterium
AGTTCTTGCTGCGGGGTTCGAGATGACAGTGAGTTGTTGGGGGAAGGATGCTTGTTGATCAGGTGACGGAGGTTCGCAAGAAATGCGTGCTACCAACCCCTTAAATTCCTCCTTCCTCCTTATCTTCCCGTAATTTTGCACCCATGACCCGTCAACAGCAAGTCCTCCAGGACGTAGTAATAAAATTCGCCGGCGACTCCGGCGATGGTATGCAGCTCACCGGAAGCCAGTTCACTAACAATACCGCCATGATGGGTATTGACCTGGCTACTTTTCCTGATTTCCCCGCGGAGATACGTGCCCCGATAGGCACGCTGCCCGGAGTGAGTGGCTATCAATTGCGTTTTTCATCGAACCAGATTTTTACCCCCGGCGATGAATGCGATGTACTGGTGGCCATGAATGCGGCCGCATTGAAAACCAACCTCAAAGCCCTGAAAAAAGGCGGAAAGATCATCGCCAATACAGATGGTTTTGATAGCAAGAACCTGCGCCTGGCCAATTATCCCGATGGCGTTAACCCGTTGGAAGATAATAGCCTCGCTAATTATGAGGTGATCAAGGTGGACATCACTAAAATGACCCGCGAAGCCCTCAAGGATATCACCATGGGCACCAAGGAAAAAGACCGGGCAAAGAATATGTTCGTGCTTGGCTTCCTGTACTGGATGTACAACCGCGACATGGAGAACACCATTAAGTTCATCCGCGAAAAGTTTGGAAAGAAAGAAGAGATCCTGGAAAGCAATATCCGCGCCTTGCAGGCCGGCTACAATTATGGGGATACCACCGAAACTTTTACCACCACTTATAAAGTGGAAAAGGCGAAGATGGAGTCAGGGACTTACCGCAGCATCATGGGCAACCAGGCGCTGGCTTACGGACTGATAGCGGCTTCGCAAAAAAGCGGGCTCCCGATTTTCCTGGGTTCTTATCCCATTACCCCGGCATCAGACATTCTGCATGAGCTGAGCCGGTATAAATCATTTGGCATACGCACCTTCCAGGCAGAAGACGAAATTGCCGGTATCTGCGCAGCCATCGGCGCCAGCTATGGCGGCAGCCTGGGCGTTACCACTACTTCTGGTCCTGGTATGGCGCTCAAAGCAGAAGCCATGGGCCTTGCAGTGATGCTGGAAATTCCTTTACTGATCTGCGATATTCAGCGCGGCGGCCCTTCTACGGGCCTGCCTACTAAAACAGAGCAGAGCGATCTGTTACAGGCTTATTACGGCCGTAATGGAGAATGTCCCATGCCTGTGGTGTCAGCTTCTACTCCCAGCGATTGCTTCAACGCAGTATATGAAGCTGTGCGCATAGCGGTTCAGCACATGACCCCTGTGATTTTTTTAAGCGATGGATATATTGCCAATGGAGCAGAACCCTGGCGTTTTCCAAAGAGTGAGGACCTGGCGCCTATTGCTGTAAATTTTAAAAAAGAGCTGAATATAGACGAGCCCCAATTCTTCCCTTACATGCGCGATGAAAAACTGGCGCGTCCCTGGGCCATTCCAGGTACGCCTGGCATGGAGCACAGGGTGGGTGGATTGGAGAAACAAAACATCACCGGTAACATTAGCTATGATCCCGATAATCATCAATTGATGGTTAAGATCAGGCAGGAAAAAGTTGATAAGATCGCAGATTATATTCCTGCTCAAAAAATAGACATAGGTCCTGAAAAAGGCAAGCTACTGGTGCTGGGATGGGGCAGTACTTATGGCGCTATCCGCTCAGCTGTTACTGATCTGATTGCAGAAGGTAAAGAAGTTTCACATGCGCATCTGCGTTACCTGAGGCCTTTCCCGAAAAACCTGGGTGAAATCATTAAGAATTTTGACATGGTGCTGATACCAGAGATCAATAACGGGCAGCTTATAAAGATCATTCGCGATCAATACCTGGTGGATGCGAAAGCATATAACAAGATCATGGGTGTGCCGATCACAAAAACGGAATTGCTGGCGAAGATCAAGGAGTTGTTGGCAGAGTAACTTTTAGCCCACACTCCACTCACTGTCTTTTCTATAAACTGTTCCTTTAAATAAGGCTACTGTTTCGTTTTCTCTTTCTACCCGCACTTCATAAATTCCAATGCGGTTAGAACAACTCATCTCCCGGGCAGTTGCAATAAGTACATCACCAACTTTCAACGGCCGGATGTGCGAAATAGATGTTTCAATGGAAACAGCCTGCCTGCCATGACTGTTAGATGCAAATGCAAGCGCACTATCAGCCAACGAATAAGTGATGCCGCCATGAGCGATGTCAAATCCATTGCACATTTCAGCCCGCACCATCATTTTCAGTTTGCAATAACCTGCTCCTTCTTCTACCCGTTCAATGCCCAGCCATTGCGAGAACAGGTCCTTGCTCATCATCCTGTCAACGATCTGCGTTACTTTCGATTTTTCCATGCATTATTCTCCTTTAAATACGGGCGCACGTTTTTCAAGAAAGGCAGTCACACCTTCTTTATAATCGTGTGTATGTGCAGCGCGGTTCTGCAGTATGTCTTCGTCCTGCAATTGATTCTCGAATGAATTGTTGAACGATAGTTGAAGCGCTTCTTTTGTAAATGCAAGCCCGCGTGTAGGCATCTGCGCAAGTGTAAATGCGATCTTCATAGATTCATCTGCAAAGCTTTCATCAGGAATAACTTTATAGATCATTCCTATTCTTTCTGCTTCCTGCGCGGGAATTTTATCGCCCAGCATCATTAATGCCGATGCTTTCTGCCAACCGATGAGTCGCGGTAAAGTATGAGTGCCGCCACTGTCTGGTATCAAACCGATCTTTGAAAATGCCTGGATGAAAGAAGCTGATTGCGCCGCCACTACCACATCGCAGCAAAGTGCAATGTTAGCGCCCGCTCCTGCGGCCACACCGTTCACTGCAGCCACTACGGGCTTTTGCAAAGAGCGGATGCGCATCACAATGGGATTATAGTGTTCAGACAAGATCACATCAAAGCCCGGCCCATGCGGATCAGCTACTTCTGCAAGGTCTTGCCCCGCGCAAAATCCTTTGCCTGCGCCTGTGATGTATACAGCTCTTACCGTATCATCATTTGCGCAGTCATCCAATACGGACTGCAGCGATAAAGCCATTTCACGATTAAATGAATTGAGTTTATCAGGACGGTTGAGCGTAATAAAGCCCACGCCGTTTTCGATCTTTAATAATATGCTGCTCATATATTTAAGTTAAGCAATCAATGACACTTGAAGTAATCAAAAGGTTCATGGCAATCGCTGCATTTGTACAAGGCCTTGCAGGCTGTTGACCCAAAGCGGCTGATCATTACCGTATGATAAGAGTTGCAACGCGGGCATTGAACGGATTCATCTTGCTGGAAAAGCTCTGTATTGCAAACCTGCTGACCAGGATTAGGTGGAGCTATGCCATAAGCTTTCAATTTTTGTTTACCGGCTTCGCTCATCCAGTCGGTGGTCCAAACCGGTGAAAGCACAGAACGCACCTGTATGTTTTTATATCCATGCTCCAGCAGCTTGAAACGAATGTTCATGCTGATAACATCCATTGCAGGGCAGCCGGTATACGTGGGTGTAATGGTAACAATAACCTGTTCGTTGCCGGCGGCATCTGGTTTAACATCCACACCCCTTACAATACCCAGGTCTGTAATAGACAATACAGGTACTTCGGGATCATTTACTTCTGCTAGTATTTCCCAGATGGCCTGTGTTTGTATGGGTGTTGCTGTTGTCATTACCAGATAGAGTCAGGATATACTCTTTGTAAGTATTGCATTTCTGCCAGCAGGTAACCTAAGTGTTCAGTGTGCCGGCCATCTTTTCCGCCGGTTTGCATCCAGGCTTTCTGCAGCTTGCCTTCTTCATCAGCAAGCGAAGCTTCATCCAACACTGCATTTACTCTTTCAATCCAAAGCGTTTTGAGCGGTGCAAGATCAACGCTTATGCCTTGTGTTACAAGTTGTGTTTCATAACCGGCGGGATGAAAAAGTTCACCGGTGAATTTCCAGAGATCATCCATAGCGTTCATCATGCGGACGTGACTTTCTTCTGTTCCATCACCTAATCTTATTACCCATTCTGCGCTCCAGCGAAGATGATATGTTACTTCTTTTAATGCCTTTGCTGCTATGGCTGCAAGCGTTTCATCTTTGCTGTGTTGGAGTTGCTGGTATAAATAAAACTGGTAAGCGCTGAAAAAGAATTGCCGCAAAATGGTTTTGCCCCAGTCGCCATTGGGTTGTTCTGCAAGCAGGCAGTTTTTAAATTCGTGAGAATCGCGCAGGTAAGCAAGAGTATCTTCTGTAATTTCTGTTGTTGTATTTGCGGGTACTAGTGAACGATCGGCATTTGCTAATTGCGCAGCATATTGATAAAAGTTTCTTGCCTGGCCAATAAGATCGAGTGCGATATTCGATAAGGCAATATCCTGTTCCAATATTGGTCCATGGCCTGTCCATTCGCTATTTCTGTGACCAAGAATGAGCGCATTGTCTGCGAGGTGAAGCGTATAATAAAAAAGATCGTTCATTTGTTATGCTGTATTACAAAATCAGCTGATCAGCTAATCATCCCATCAGCTAATTGCCTTACATGTGTTTAAGCTCATCAGGCAAATCATAAAAAGTAGGGTGACGGTATACTTTATCGCTCATGGGATCATAAAACTCGGGAGCTTCATCGGGGTTGGAGGCATGAATGTATTTGCTTTCCACTACCCAAATGCTCACACCTTCCTGCCGGCGGGTGTATACGTCTCTTGCGTTCTCCATTGCCATTTGGGGATCAGCTGCGTGAAGGCTGCCTACGTGCTTGTGATCCAGGCCTTGTTTGCTTCTGATGAATATTTCCCAAAGGGGCCATTCATGATTGTTCATTGTGAGTTGATTTATCTTAAAGCGGGGGAACGCGTCCCGATAGCTATCGGGATCAGGATTTGTTAGGATTTATTAAGATCAGTTGCTGCAATTAATTATTACTTTTAAAAACCTCAGGGACAAATCCTAACAAATCCTAACAAACCCTGACAAATCCTGATAATCCGCGTTCCCTCCCTCTACGCTACATTACGTTTCATCTTTCTTTTCTCCGCATGCGCTACAGCAGCTTCACGAACCCAAGCCCCATCTTCATGCGCTTTAACACGCGCCGCAAGCCTTTCGCGATTGCAGGGCCCATTTCCATTGACCACATTCCAGAACTCCTCCCAATTGATCTCTCCAAAATCATAATGCCCTCTTTCTTCATTCCATTTCAGATCGGGATCGGGCAGCGTCATGCCTAATATCTTCACCTGCTCTGCGCATACATCTACAAACTTCTGCCGCAATTCATCGTTGGTGAACCGCTTGATCTTCCACTTCATGCTTTGTGCTGTATGCGGTGACGATTCATCGCTCGGTCCAAACATCATAATGCTCGGCCACCACCACCTGTTGATGGAGTCCTGGCACATTTTACGTTGTGCTTCGGTTCCTTTGCTTAACACTAATAATACTTCAAAACCCTGCCGCTGGTGAAAGCTTTCTTCTTTGCAAATGCGCACCATCGCCCGCGCGTACGGACCGTATGATGCCCTGCAAAGCGGTACCTGGTTCATGATGGCGGCGCCATCTACCAGCCATCCGATGGCTCCCATATCGGCCCAAGAAATAGTGGGGTAGTTAAAGATCGAAGAGTATTTCGCTTTGCCGCTATGAAGTTGCCCGATCATTTCATCACGCGTGATACCCATGGTTTCGGCTGCGGAATAGAGATACAATCCATGCCCTGCTTCATCCTGGACTTTGGCCAGTAAGATAGCCTTACGTTTTAAAGAGGGGGCACGCGTGATCCAGTTGCCTTCCGGCAGCATGCCTACAATTTCACTATGGGCATGCTGACTGATCTGGCGAATAAGCGTTTGCCGGTATTTCTCAGGCATCCAGTCTTTCGGTTCTATCCTGATCTCCTGGTCAACCTTATCCTGGAAGATCGTTTCCATTTCCTGCACTGACATGTTCAAATAATTTAGTTTTCAAAGATAATCAATGCTAACAACTGTTAGTATTCAGGTTCTCTTAAATTATCAGGTTAGCTATCCTTCCTGCTTCAAAGCAGGCCGAGCTGTAGATTAACGCTTTCTTCTTCCAATAATAACAGCTCCAACCAGGATGCACAGTATTCCGCCTCCGAGCAGTAAGTATCCATCCCGTTTTGCGTCTTTGTCCTGCGCAGAGATCTCGATATTCACGATCTTGATCTCAGCCTTGCTCTCCTGCAGTTTGTTATAGCCCAGGTAGCCAAGAAATATGCCTCCGGCAATGAGAATGATGCCTACAATGCTGTTCATATATTGTTGCTTTAATTGAAAACTTAAAGACTACCGCACATCGAAATCAACTACTACACGAGGTGTTTGGGGGCGCGATTGGCAGGTAAGGATATATCCCTGGTCTATCTCGTCCTCTTCTAATCCATAATTCACTTCCATGCGGACTTCGCCTTCCACCAACTTGGCTTTGCAGGTGCAGCACACACCTCCCTTACAGGCGTAGGGAAGATCGGCTCCCTGGTCCAGCGCCGCATCCAGTATGCTTTTTTCTTGTGTGCCCAATTCAAAATCGAACATTACTCCATCCAGCTTAACGCTGATGCTGCTTTTTGGGCCCTGATCTGTTGCGACTGTGCGCTTAGGTTTAGCCACCGATGATTGTTCGCCCGGAATAGTGAACAGTTCGAAATGAATATGGCTTTTATCGATGCCCTGCTGTTCAAGAAAATCTTTCACACAGAATATCATTTCTTCCGGCCCGCAGATAAAAAATTCATCGGCCTTTTTTATATCTATCAGCTTTGTAAATAATATCCCGCATTTTTCTTTGTCGATCCTTCCATAATAAACCGGCGCATCCGGTTGCTCGCGGCTAAGGATGTGATGAATCGTAAACCGGTTGATGAATTTATTTTTTAAAGCATCCAGCTCTTCCTTAAAAATGATGGATGCTCTTGTTTTGTTACCATAAACTAAACTGAAGCTGCTGTTGGGCTCTGTGCGAAGCGTTGTATTGATGATAGACAGAATAGGCGTGATTCCACTGCCAGCTGCAACGGCCACATAATGCTTTTGCTGTTGAGGATTGAGTGGTGTATAGAATTTACCAACGGGTGGCATTACATCCAGCACATCGCCCTGCCTGAGTTGCTCATTAGCATAAGAAGAAAAAACACCGCCATCTACTTTTTTGATGGCTACACGCCATTCGCTATCGAGCGGGCTGCTGCAGAGCGAATAAGTCCGGCGCACTTCTTCACCATTCAATTTAGTGCGCATGGTTAAGCTCTGGCCCTGGCTGAACCTGAATTTATCTTTCAGTTCTTCGGGAATATCAAATGCAAGAGATACGCAATCGTCTGTCTCCTGCCGCACTTCTTTTATAGCGAGGGAATGAAAATGGATCATTGATTTACTTTAAACCTTCAACTAAAAATTTAGCCATGTTCTCTTCCATATCTTTTTCAGAGATGGTCTTGCGCGAACGATGCCATGATTCGATTCCACTGATGGCGGATAATATAGTAAGCACCGCAACGTAAGGTTCGATCTGTTTCATTTCACCGGTTTCGATGCCCTGTTCTATGATGGCAGCCAGCCTTTTGCGGTAATGCCTGCGCTGGTTGAGGAAATTAGAAAGATAAGGCTCAGGCAGGTGGCGCCATTCATGGTCGGAAATATAAATGCTCTCATATTCATTCAGCATCATGCGTATGTGAAAGCGTATAAGAATTTCCATTTTCTGAATGGCAGAGGTTTCACTGCTTTCTACCTGTTCAAGATGAGAAATGAAATCATTGGCAACCTTAAAGCAGATCTCCTGCAGTATTTCCGATTTTGATTGAATGTGATTGTACAGGCTGGCAGCTTCTACGCCGACATGCTCCGCCAGGTCGCGCATGGAAGCCGCGGCAAAGCCTTTTTCCATGAAGAGCTGCCTGGCTTTTTCAATGATCACCTCTTTCCTGGTGCCGTTTTTACCACTTTTGATCTTTGCCATAGGGAGGCGAAGATAAAATAATTTACTAACAAGTGTTAGTGTTTAGATTGCGCAATAATATATGAGTTGGGACTAATGAAGGCGAAGATTGTATTATCAGAACATTTAGATTACATTTGCCGCCGATACGCTAACCCTTGGAAAACAACGATTCACCAAACAAACGCCTGTTGATTATGGAAGAAAGGGTAATAGCTTTAGAAAAATCACTTGGAGCGATTGCCTCGGATTTAAAGAGTCTGAGCCAGCTTGTTGCCGCCGGTTTTACGAAAGTTGACACAAATTTCACCACTGTTCAAAAAGACCTAAAACTCTTACACCAGCAGGTTGAATCACTCAACAATAAGGTTGAGTCTTTGAAAGGAGACACGGTTGGAGGCTTCCAGGACGTTGGAGTCAAGATTGAGAATTTGAAAGATGAGATTGTAAAAATCGGAGAGGTTACCAGCTACAATGATTTGTACAACAATATGAAAATAATAAAATAGAAATAAGCCGCTCTTTTTGAGCGGCTTATTTATTTCCAATCAGTTGGTTACTAAAGCCAGATAGCCCCTAACAAAATCCGCGCGAAAACGACCCTCACAGGCTAACGCCTATTAGTTTTTTTCTTGTCCCAATACATATATCAGTGTCTCTGTAGATTACGCACCGGTGATTCGGTGCGTTCGTTTTTTAAGCATTTCCAACTAAGGCCGCGAAAACTTTGATAACCGGATAAAATGTATGAGGTTTGCACCCGAAATGTGAGAAGTCAAACGTGAAATGCTAATAGAAACATTGACTGATTATTGACTTTTGACGTTTCACTAAATCGCAAACCATCAATCTCAAAATCCCCATTCTCTCATGTCTTTAATCGTAGTAGGATCCATGGCCTTCGATGCCATTGAAACACCCTTTGGAAAAAGTGATAAGATCATAGGCGGCGCCGCTACCTATATTGCCTGGAGCGCTTCTAATTTTTACCAGCCCATCAAGCAGATCTCTGTAGTGGGCGGCGATTTTCCCCAGGAAGAACTTGACCAGCTCGAAGAAAGAGGCGTTCAACTGGAAGGTGTTCAGATCAAAAAGAATGAAAAAAGCTTTTTCTGGTCTGGCCGCTACCATATGGACATGAATACCCGCGATACGCTGGATACCCAATTGAACGTGCTGGGCACTTTTGAGCCTGAAGTGCCCGAAAGCTACCAGGATTGTGAGTTTCTGATGCTGGGCAACCTCTTGCCCGCGGTTCAGCTGAAAGTGATCAATCAACTGAAAAAGCGGCCGAGGCTGGTGGTGATGGATACCATGAATTTCTGGATGGAAACCGCCATGGACGACCTTAAAGAAGTGATCAAAAAAGTAGATGTGCTGCTGGTGAACGATAGCGAGGCCCGCCAGTTGAGCGGACAGTTCTCCCTGGTAAAAGCCGCGAGGGAGATCATGAAAATGGGACCTAAATACCTGATCATTAAAAAAGGTGAGCATGGCGCCCTCCTTTTCCACCAGAACAATGTGTTTTTTGCTCCCGCGCTGCCGCTGGAAGATGTGTTTGACCCTACCGGGGCGGGGGATACTTTCGCCGGAGGCTTTATAGGTCACCTGGCAAGGAGCAAGGACATTTCTTTTGAGAATATGAAATCGGCCATCATTGTTGGCTCTGCCATGGCCTCTTTCTGTGTGGAAAAATTCGGAACTATCCGCCTCAAAGAGATCAGTCGTTCGGATATTGAAATGCGGATCCAGCAGTTCAGGGATCTGGTGAATTTTGATATACAACTGGCGTAGAGAATAATTAATTATTGATTATTAATTATTCTAGTATTCTAGCCAAGTACATACAGATGATTTGAATATTATGAACTAAATAATCAATAATCAGTAATAAATAATTAAAAAGTCTGTCCCTTTACGGTGGCAGACTTTTTTCATACAATTACTTAAAACCTACAATTATGCTTTGGCAAGGAAGGCGTGAAAGCTCTAATGTAGACGATCGCAGGGGCATGTCTGCCGGTGGAATAGCCACAGGCGGCGGTATCCTCGGCGCTATCGCCATGGTACTCTATTTTTTCCTGGGCGGAGGAGACCCCTCCCAGCTTCCTACCCAAATGCCTACGGGTGGTGGAGGAAGAGAGCTGACGGCCGAGGAACAGGCGGCAGACGATAAACGCGCCAGCTTTGTAAGAGTAGTGCTGGCCGATACAGAAGATGTATGGACACAACTCTTTCAGCAACAGGGTCAGACCTACCAGAAACCTACGATGGTACTGTTCCGCGATGTGGTTCAATCTGGCTGCGGCAATGCAAGTTCCCAGAGCGGTCCTTTCTATTGCCCGGGCGATCAGCAATTATACATTGATCTTTCGTTTTACCAGGACCTGCAAACTAAGTTCGAAGCGCCGGGCGATTTTGCCATGGCTTATGTTGTGGCGCATGAAATAGGCCATCATATCCAAACGCTGCTGGGTACTTCAGAAAAGATGGCAAGGATGCGTCAGCAATCCAGCGAGGAAGAGTACAATAAATATTCTGTGATGATGGAGCTGCAGGCAGATTTTCTCGCTGGTGTATGGGCGCACCACGCACAACGCATGAAAAATATCCTGGAGGAAGGTGATATTGAGGAAGCATTGAAAGCGGCTAATGCAATCGGCGACGACCGCCTGCAAAAGGAATCAAGAGGCTATGTGGTCCCTGAATCTTTCACACACGGTACTTCGCAACAGCGGATGTATTGGTTTAAAAGAGGATATCAGACGGGGGATATGAGGCAGGGCGATACATTCAACGATCCATCGCTGAGATAAAGAAAGGGAACGCGGGTTATCAGGATCTTTTAGGATTTATTAAGATTGTTCATGAAGCTTTGAGTGATAGCAGTGACCGTCCTAATAAATCCTAAAAGATCCTGATAACCCGCGTTCCCTTTTTTGTAATTTAGAATCCAAACTCTCACCAATGGCTAAGTCCGCCGCAACTAAAAAATCTGCAACAAAATCTACTGCAAAGAAAGCTGCAAAGCCAGCCACCCAAAAAACCACAGCCGGCAAAGACAAGCCTATTAAATACACAGACAAATCACCCGGGCAACCTCAGCTGACGCCCATTTTCGCTGAACTTAAAAAGCTGCTTCTTCCCTATTTGAAGAAAGGCACATTGGTAGAAAGAGGCGATCAGCCCGGCGGGTATAGTTTATGGGTTGATAAACCTGCAAAAGTGGCCGAGGGTAAAATCCAGGATGTATTTTTTGCGGGTTTACTAATACAAAAAGGTTATGTGGGCTTTTACTTCATGCCGGTTTACGCAAACCCTGCTATGAAATCTCAAATGCATCCTGACCTTGTAAAATGCCTTAAGGGTAAATCCTGCTTTCACATCAAAAAGAACAATCCCGAACTAATGCTCGAGGTAAAGGAGGCATTGAAGATGGGGTATGAGGATTTTAAGAAGAAGGGATGGGTTTGAGCGAGTGGGCATGTAAAAATCAGACATCATTAACTTTCCTTAACTCCGTCTGTATCTCTCACACTACTACCGGTAAATTAGTACTACGAACGTATTCGTTTTTTCCAAAATTTTGACGGAAACCGACGATACATGAAAAAAGCATTGATGTTTTTGATGGGTATGCTGAGTGTGCTGGTGATGTTTGCCCAACAACCCGCGGCCCGTGGAAAGTTTGCAGTAACTATTGTGAACGAGCAGGGTGTAGCCATGGAGAATGTTACCGTGCAGGTCTTAAGGAGCAAAGATTCTACGCTGGTAAAGGCGGCCATCTCTGATAAGTCAGGATTGACAGAGTTTGAGAATATCCGCTTTGGCACTTACCTGCTTAAAGCCAGCATGGTGAACCATGCAACGCAGTTCTCCAATGCCTTTACCATATCTGCCGAACAATCGGAATTACAATTGCCTAAACTGGCGCTGCAGAAAGCCAGCAGTGAAATGAGAGAAGTAGTGGTTTCGGCCAAAAAACCTTTTATTCAGAAGCTTACAGACCGCATTGTTGTGAACGTAGATAACAGCATAGTAAATGCAGGCAGTTCTGCTTTTGATGTGCTGGAACGTTCGCCCGGGGTGCAGATAGATCCTAACGACAACATAAGCCTGCGCGGCAGGGCCGGCGTGATCATTATGATCGATGGAAAGATCACTCCCATGACCGGCGCCGACCTGGTGAATATGCTGCGCGGCCTTCCTTCCAACAGCATCGAGAGCATTCACATCATCACCAATCCTTCTGCTAAATACGATGCAGCCGGAAATTCTGGCATCATCGACATACGCATGAAGAAAGATCAACGCCTGGGCACCAACGGTACGCTCACGGCCGGGTACGGACAGGGCGTTTATCCAAAAGCCAATGCAGGCATCACGCTTAACCACCGCAATAAGAAGGTGAATGTTTTTGGCAACTACAATTATGGCCATCGCGTAGGACTTAATCATCTTATGTTGGACCGTAATTTTTTCAACAATGGTGTTTTCAATGGTGCCGATCTGAAGGATAACTATTCCGTATCGCCGTTCAATTCACACGCGGTAAGATTGGGAGCAGATTTCTTTCCAACCCGGAAAACAATTATTGGTTTTGTAGTGAATGGAAATTTCAATCATTTCAACCGAAGAAACGATAACAATTCAACCGTTATCAATAACCAGCGCAATCCCGCATCTACATTTAAAACAAGCGCCGGCAATAACGATCATCTGAATAACGGCGTAGCCAACATCAATTTCAAGCATACGTTCGACAGTACAGGAAAAGAGCTTACTGCAGATGTTGACTATGGCATATACAGATCGAATTCACTTTCCACAACCGCTACCAGGTATTTTAAGCTGGATGGCAGCATGCAGTACCCTGATTATGTTTTGAATGGTGACCAGGAAGGAAAACTTACCCTTAAAACAGCAAAAGCTGACTACGTTAATCCATTAGGCAACGGGGCAAAGTTTGAAGCTGGTCTTAAAACAAGCTTTGTTTCTTCTGATAACGATGCAAAGTTCTTTGACGTAAGCACCGGCACGCCTAAGAACGATGAGAATAAGACCAATCATTTCTTTTACGATGAAAGCAACAATGCAGGCTATGTGAACTATAGCAAAGAGTTTAAAAAGTTCAGCCTGCAGTTTGGCCTGAGAGGCGAGCATACGAATGTAAAAACACACCAGGAGAATGGCGACGTACGTTGGGATTCCAGCTACTTCCAGCTATTCCCCAGTGCGTTCTTTAATTATAAAATAAAAGAAGACCAGACATTGGGCGTTTCTGTGAGCAGGCGTATAGATAGGCCGGGATATTCACAGCTGAATCCTTTCCTGTTCCTGATAGATGTAACTACATATGCTACCGGCAGTCCGGGCCTGCTGCCTCAGCTGACATGGTCGTACGAATTGAGCTACACGGTAAAAAGCCTCAATTTCACTTTAGGCTATAGCCATACCAAAGACAATCAGAACATCGCTATCGTAAGATTCAAAGATGTATTCCCGAACATTCCATCTGAAGACAATGTAACGGTACAGATTCCGGTGAACCTTGAATCTTCTGATTATGTAGGTCTAACGGTTTCTGCTCCTGTTCGCATCACCAAGTGGTGGAACATGATCAACAATGCAGATGTGTATTACAATCATTACAACGGCCAGCTTGCCGGTACTGCGCTTAACAATGGAACTGTTGCCACCAGCATCAGGACCAACAACAGCTTTACGTTCAAAAAAGGCTGGTCGGCCGAGCTGAATGCAAACTATAATTCAGGCGGGCGCAGTGGTTACATGGTGTTTGAACCTCAGTGGGGACTTGCCGCTGGCGTACAAAAAACAGTAATGCAAGGAAAAGGAACGGTGAGATTTAATGTAACAGATATTTTCTGGACAAACCTGCCAAGGGCTACTATTACTTACAACAACTATATTGAGAAATGGCATGCCTTCCGCGAAACCCGCGTGGCAACCCTCAGCTTTACTTACCGGTTTGGCAACAGCAAAGTAACTGCCGCCAGGAGAAGAACAACAGCTTCTGAAGAAGAAAGAAGAAGAGCCGGCGGCTAAAGGCTTCGCCTTTCACTCTCCCAACGACCCACGACATAAAAAAGGCGAAGCCTTTCAAAATGTGAGCTTTTTATTATAGCATGAAAAACGAATGGCTGGTCTCGTACCAGCCATTTTTTTATTTCACGCAAAGCCGCAAAGGTTCGCAAAGGCGCAAGAAGAGAAAACGGAACGCGGATTATTAGGATCATTAGGATTTGCGCTGATATTTTTTGTAAACATCTTAACTGATAACTTCAAAATAAGCTAAGAAGATTTTTACAGTTATCAATTA
>JBAVMD010000211.1:0-2870 GCA_049689695.1 Chitinophagaceae bacterium
GGAACTATCACTGGCGGCTCTTCATCGAGCAGCAAGCTAAAGTTACCAAACTCACGGAACCGGCCAGATGCCCATCCATTATTCCATTCCACTTTCTGTACTTCTTTTTTAGCGCCCGTAACGCGCAGCATAACCACACGTTCCATTTGCGAAGGCGTAAGCGTACGGTCAGGCTTTATTCTCACGAGCATGGCGGTATGCAGCGGAATATATGAAGCCCCTATTGTATGCAAGGCCGAAACAGCCGACGGCACTGCCGTTGCTGAAGATGCATAACGTATATGAACGGAATCGTACAAACAGGTTTCTCCCAGGAAAAATTCGCAATTATCTGCCTCGTATCCATCGAGCATCAAAGGGTAAAAAAGTTTTCCCGGCTGATTGGCACCAGCTGATGCACCGCCATCGTACTTAAGATTTGTAGTAAGTGTTGACGCGTTGCCATACGCGTCTTTTACTACTACCTTAATATTATGCACGGCGCCATCAGAGAGATCAAGCACGCCATCTCCTTTCGCCTGGCTGTAGATAGATGAAATATGTCCCGGCAGATCAGAGAGATGCTGCAGGTAAGATCCGCCAAGGGCTTTGGTGCGATAGTCAATATGAGCGTTCATGTAACGGGTATCGTTATAGCTCACCTGGTCCATTCTAAAACCTGCTATTGCTTCGTCTTGTTCGGACAACACAGCTTCAAAAATTCCATTAGCGTTGGTGGATCCTGAATGCGTATCGAAAGCGCTTATAGCAAGACTTACAGTTGGTGAACTAACCGTTACCAGCGAAGGACTTGTGGTGAAAATATTCCCCGTTTTTTTTACAGGAAGTATGCGCGGAGCTTTTTCGTACACGCTTTGCGTACGATCGTATATGGCCAACCGTAAGATATTAGGCGTTGTATTATCCGCCAGCGGTAAGCCAAAGAGCATCGGGTTAACATTCACGTCATCTGCCGTGCGCCTGATCTCGAAATGAAGATGCGGCGCCTGCGATCCCCCGGTATTGCCACTGTAGGCTATGAATTCGCCTTTCTTTACAGGAAACTCGTTGGGACCTAATTCAAGCTGCACACTCCATGATTCCTGCTCATACTGTTTTTGCTTTACGTATTTGTCAAGTGCGGGAAGAAAGTTATTAAGGTGCGCGTAAAGCGTGGTAAAGCCATTGGGATGATTAATGTAAATGGCCCTGCCAAATCCGCCGGGTTCGATCTTGATGCGCGCAATGTATCCGTCTGCCGCTGCCATTACCGGGAGGTTCTCCACTTTGTTCGTACGAAGGTCGAGGCCCATGTGATAATGATTGGGCCGCAGCTCGCCAAAGTTTCCACTCAGGCTGATAGGTATGTTCAGCGGATTCCGGAAATATCCTTTAGGGTAAACGGGTGTTTCAAAAATCTGCGGGAAAGCCGTAAGTACGTTCAACAGGAAAGAAAAAATCAAAACCGTTCGCATGAATCACAAGCCATTTAAAGATTTAAAAAATAATTCGCAAAGCTAATCGGTTACCTGCATTATTAAGATGGTATCAAAGAACAGATGATCCATTCAATCTTCCTAAAATAATCTTAAAGCTCTCAATGTTGGACAACGATGGAACTACGGGGCAGGATTTTTGAAAAATGATGAACGGAAAAAATACCCGCTTTAGGGTATGTTTTTTTTGCAACCGTGGAACAGCTTTTGCCGTATATAGAATGTCTTATTATAATAATCCGACAAATTCAGACACTATGAATCGATTTCAACAAAAATTGGTGATCATGTTGGCAGTATTTGTAGGTTCCATAGTAGGATTGTTCAGAGGAAACGAAGCCAGGCAGAAATGGGTTTATAAGATCAAGAGCCGTTACGAAGACAAACGTCAGATGGCCTCTAAGAAAACCCTTCAACCTGGTGAAGTTATGCTGGACGATATCGAACTGGCAGCCTTTCATAATAACTAATAGTATTTACCTCAGAAGTTCATTGAGCCTTTGCCGGGTGGCGGAGGCTTTTTCATTTTTTCAAAATGAAGCTCGAAGCGTCAGGGCACAAGGTACAAGGTGTAACAACTTGCGTCTTGTGCCCTGTTTCTTGTGCCTTGTTCCTTCTTTCTTGTGTCTTCCGTTAGGATATATCCTAACCGCTTGTTACTTTTGCGCAATTTTGAACTTCCCACCAATGCCGAAAGATACCTCTATCAAATCAGTGCTCATTATAGGATCCGGACCCATTATTATAGGCCAGGCCTGCGAATTCGACTACTCAGGCTCCCAGGCTGCACGCAGCATCAGGGAAGAAGGCATCAAGGTGATCCTGATCAACAGCAATCCCGCCACCATCATGACCGACCCGATGATGGCCGATAAAGTTTACCTGCTCCCTCTTACCGTGGAAAGCATTCAGCAGATACTGGAAGAAAACCAGATAGATGCCGTTTTGCCTACCATGGGCGGACAAACAGCCCTGAACCTCGCCAAAGAGGTACATGAGCTGGGAATCTGGGATGAATACAACGTGAAAATGATCGGTGTTGACATCGACGCCATCGAAACTGCAGAGGACCGTGAAAAGTTCAGGCAGCTGATGGTAAAGATCGGTGTGCCCGTAGCGCCTTCACGTACAGCCAACTCCCTTCTCGAAGGAAAAGAATTTGCTCAGCAGATAGGCATTCCCCTGGTGATCCGTCCGTCTTATACATTGGGCGGAACCGGCGGCGGTTTTGTTCATACAAAAGATGAACTGGAGGCCGCGCTGGAAAGGGGTTTGTCTGCCTCGCCCATTCACGAAGTGCTGGTAGAAAAAGCCGTTATCGGGTGGAAGGAATTTGAACTGGAACTGCTGCGCGATCAAAACGATAACGTTGCTATTATCTGTACGGTTGAGAAC
>JBAVMD010000212.1:0-6050 GCA_049689695.1 Chitinophagaceae bacterium
AAGAGTGGAATGAATTCAACAACCTCAGCCTTAACTGTGTCAAAATGCATCAGGTATAAATTTTTTCCAGCCTCAGCTCTAAATGTTCCCAAGGCTTATGCGATGCCCGTTTAATATCTAACATAAAATTATCGCGCCAGAAATTCACATTGCGTTTTAGGCGGTAATAGCGAAGCGTAAAAAACGGGTCTGAACAAATTATTGATCATTGCATCCATTAAAACCCTTTACTTGCAAAAGCATGAACCCAATACCGGAAGGGCGGAAATCCGGTAGTAGAGATATGTCAGAATTCATCATTGAAGATCCACAATTCGTGTATAAAAAAAATGTGCAGACCGGCGACGCAGTTATTTTCTGTATGCGCCCGGTGCGCTTTAAGGCTTATGTATTTTTTACAGATGATAAGCCTCATGGATTCAGATTACTCCCCGAAACTGATACGGAGCAGATACGCAGGATCATGAAACGAATGAACAACTGGTTCAGGAAATGGTATATGTTGGAAGAACCTGGCAGGTAACAAAGCCTCAACACGGCCAATGCCCTACCAGTACCCGTTGGTATTTCTGGCATAAAATTTAAACTCTACTTCGCAGGTTTTAATAATAAAAAAGGTTGCGCTGACCCGCAGAAACCGGCGTAGTGATATGGATAATACAGACAAGCAACAGGTACCTCAGTTCAGTTACGAGGAAATACCGGGGCGAAATCAGGGAGTGATTTACTGCCATTGGCCCATTGCATTCAAAGCATACTTCTTCATACGGGATATTGCACAAGGAAGGTTTTTATTGCTTCCCGAACATCGTAACGACAAAACCGCCCGGCTACTGGAAACAATGAAGGGTTGGTTCGATCTTACCTATATAAGCCCCAAAAGAACACAGCTTGCGGAAAATGCATCGGATGATGATGGTTCATATGAGTCAATTGACCATGAAACCGGCAATTTCTGAAAGTTGTAACCCTGAACAGAGCTATGAAACCGGCATGTTTTTGCCACTTAAAACGTCATGAACCCATTTGCAATTGGTATTGAAGTAGAAAGAAAATACGTTGAGTTGCTTATTCAGGAATTCAAGGTAAATAATGGTCTGCATTATCAATGCACTGCGGGAACATCTATCGTATTCTGGATAGAGAAAGACCAGCAAGGTAGCTGGCGGCAGTTAGACGGAACCATCAATCCCCTCACTTCTATCATCGGGTCCAAGATCGATCAATATAAAGACAAGCATCCGCTGTCTAAGCCTGTATAATACATTTTACTGCAATCTTATAAGGCTCCACAATTTTGTTTTGAAGTGGAAAAAAATCAACAACCTGTTTTCCCTGATTTGCATAAACTTTGATAAAAGAAAAAAGGGCCGGCAAACAGGTGTGAGTCCTGTTGCTATCGTCAGAGACGATGGTCTGCGGTGACCGGCCCTTCTTAAATAGATTCATTCCTTATGCCAGATATTGTTAAGTTCTCTAACGGTATAGGCAAGTTGTAAACACACTGCTTTTTTTAAATAAAAAACTAAAGACAGTTTGTTTATGTGCGAGGCGCGCTTTAGCTTCGGTTAATCACGGCGATAAATTGTTAGACCGCAGACCAACAACTTATGGCAGATAGTTTTATGATCCGCTTTCCGTCGCACGGAAAGCCTTGCTACGCAAACGTCTATGTATTTGATACTATGCCCAGACAGTATCATGTTCATGTGGTGAACCCACACTTGTGCCACGGTATTCCGGCAACCATGGTAATGGTACAAAGTAGCAGGGGATTGGCCTTATTAGAAAAACAATCCCTTCCTCCCGAAACATTGAATGCAATTGAAGAAGAGATCATTAGAATTTCGAAATAGATCATTGATCCTGAATATTGGTTCTTTACTGCACGGCTATAAAAAAGCCCGTTCTTGCGAACAGGCCTCTATAAATCAGGGGATAGTATCAGTAGTCTAATACCACAGCCCATCTTCTCCCTTTATCAGGAAAACTGTTTTGCGTTCAAACTTTTCCGTAAAGCCGGGCTGAATATTGGTGCCAAACTCGCGGCAGCCATTTTTCCATTCAACTTCGCCAGATACTTCGTATTCAAATCCTTTATTGCCAAAAATTGCTACGGCGTCTTTGGTGTTCAGTATCTGAAGGTTGTTTACGGCAGCGTTCTCATTGCAAACATATTCGAACAATATTTTTTTCTTGATGTCTGCGTCTGAGGGTTTGCTTTTACAACTGCTCATGATCAGCAGCAGCAGGACTGCAGCAGGAATTATATTTTTCATTGCTTGATATTTATCGTTAGTGATGAATGTGTAAGGAGACTGTGCGGCTATAAGATCTTCGATTTCATTTGCTGGTATTCATCTTCTGAAATATGTCCTGCATTTTTCAGTTGAATAAGCCTTTCCAGTTCTGCTATGCTGTTGGTATTGGTCTTTGTATTTGCAGGAGGGGTTGTTGCGGTTGAATTATTTACTGTTGGAGTAATGGTGGCTATGTTCTTCTTAAGGCTATCCAGCCCGCCTTTAAGACTGTCTTCCGGACTTTTAAAAAGCCATGCGGAACCTGCAACACCAAGTGCAGCTACAAGTGCAATCCAGCAGCCAAAGCCAACGCTGATCTCTACAAATCCCAGCCCGCTCCCGGAAGTATTGATGATGTTGACAATTGGGCCGATCAATGCAATAACGCCTGCCGCCAATGCACCCAGCCACATTGTTTTATCAAGAGGCTTTAACTGGTCACCTGCAATTGCAAGAATGCCTGCCACTACAAAAGCCAGGAAGGTGAGGATGCCGATGCCGTTAAACCCGCTGATGCCTTCGCTCATGCTCTGGCCAAAGAGGCCTGCCGATACCGTTTTCCAGGGAAGGAAGGCCGCGATAACACCAAGTAGTGCTGCGATCAGGATAAACTTGCGCTGTTTGTTCAATGTCTGGAAGTTCATAACTGTGACGTTTTAGTATTTAAAGAATCAACTCAGCCGGAAGGGGGGATGGCTGCAAAGCGAATCTACCATGCGCGCCTGCCTGTGCGGGGCCGCATTTATTATTCGCCGGCAGCTACTTATTATTTGCGGGCTTCCGGGAGATAATTGCGGGATAATGATTATCTTTTGGGTGCTCTGATTTGGTAAACCAACAACGCTCTTATGGTTAGAAGGCTGTTTTTCCTGGCCTGCTTTGCCGTTTTCATTAATAAAGGCATAGCACAGCAGCAGGAATTAGATTCATTATTATCGCTGCTGAGTAATTATTCCAAAGAAGATACCACGCGCCTTCAACTGCTCAACGATATTGCCTATAACTACAGCAGGATAGACCCTGCCAAAGGATTACTGGTGGCGGATGAAGCCATAAAGCTCGCCGGAAAATTAAAGGATGCAAAGAAGCTGGCTGCGGCCAACTCATATAAAGGAATGAACTATGGCGGTTTGGGCGATGATTCGCTTGCGCTTGAATATTACCAGCGCGCTCTGGCCATTCATTCACAAGTGAGCGACCGCCTTCGCATGGCCACCACCTATAACAACATTGCTATTACACTGGTGAATCTTTCAGACTATCCCAAAGCAATGGAGTACCATGAAAAAGCTTTCACTATTTTTCAGCAACTGGGCGATAAGATGCGCATGGGTAATTCGCTGAATAACCGTGGGGTGATCTATCTCTATCTCTCAGATTACAGCCAGGCTTTGAAATATTATCTCCAGGCATTGAGCATATTTGAGCAGCAGGAAAACAAGCAGCTTACCGCCAATTCACTCATGAACGTTGGATTGGTATACGATCATCTTTCTGATTTCGACAAGGCGCTGGTCAATCATCACAAGGCGCTTGATTTGTACGAGGCGGGCGGCAACAAACAGGGCGTGATCAATGCGCTGGGAAACATCGGCAACGTATACCACAACATGAATAAAAGTGAAGAGGCATTGCAATATTACCAGCGTGCGCTTGACAGTAGTCAGGCCATTGGCGATAAGCGTGGTATTGCCAGCAACTTCAGCAACATGGGAATTGTTTACAACAGCATCGGCGAATTTGAAAAAGCTTTCGAATACCTGCAAAAATCACTTGCTATTAATCAGCAGTCCGGCGACAAGAAAAGAATTTCCGGCGACCTGAATGAAATAGGAAAAGTATACCTCAATGCGTCTGCACCTTTCCTGAAAAAGAATGGCATATCCTCATCACAGCGCTTCAGTAAAGTGGTTGAGTATGAAAACCGGAGTCTTGACATGGCTCGCGAAATAGGTCATCTCGACATGCAGCGGGAAGCATGGAATGTGCTTAGCCAGGCCTATGAGAAGCAGGGAGATCATAAAAACTCGTTGCAAGCTTACAGGCAATACATTGTAATGCGCGACAGCATCATCAATGCCAGGATAAAACAGGATGTTACGCGTAAAGAAATGCAGTTTGAATATGAGAAGAAAGAAGTATTGTCGAAAGCTGAGCAGGAGCGTTTGCAGGCTGCGGCGCTTGCAGCAACCAACAGGCAGCGGCTGATAAAGAATGGCGTGATAGGTATGGGCCTGGTATTGCTGATTGCCGGCTTATCGAGCTTTGTGTTCTATAAGAGAAAGCGGGACGTGGAAGCGCAGAAAAAGGAAGCAGAGTTCAGGCTGAAATCGGCAGAAACAGAAATGCAGGTGCTTCGCCTGCAAATGAATCCGCATTTTATATTCAATTCGCTTAATTCTATAAATCATTATATCGATAAGCACGATACGGACAAAGCCACGCTTTACACCACGAAGTTTGCAAAGCTGATGCGCATGATATTGGAAAATTCCCGGCAGGAAGAAATTTCACTGGCAGACGATTTGGCTGCGCTGGAATTATACATGCAACTGGAAGCTTTAAGATTGCAGGGATCATTCACGTACGAAATAAAGATCGAAGAAGAAATTGATGCCGCAAGCACCATGGTGCCGCCGATGTTGCTGCAGCCGTTTGTGGAGAACAGCATCTGGCATGGGCTGTCAAAAAAAACGGGGCCGGGAAAAATACTCATTCATGTTAAAAAGAAAGATGGGATGATAAAATACATAGTGGAAGACGATGGAGTGGGGCGACAGTTATCATCGCCTGAGAGCGCAACGGAAATATCTACGCAAAAAAAATCACTGGGTATAAAGATCACGAAAGACAGGATCGATATCATCAACAGGATAAAGAAATCCGATGCGGCGCTTAGTTTATCAGATCTTGATAAGGGCTTCAGGGTTGAAGTTACACTGCCTTACGAAACATGGTCGTAATACAATAAGATGATCAGCGCCATAATAATAGATGATGAACTGCACTGCATTGAAAGGCTCAGTAATTTGTTGCAGGAGCACAACAAGGTCGTCGAGGTAAAAGGGAAGCTCAGATCGGTAGAAGAAGGATTGAAGGGCATTGAAGAGCTGCGGCCCGACCTGGTTTTCCTGGACGTAATGATTCATGACAAAACAGGGTTCGATCTGTTGATGCAGTTGCCTGCCATTGAGTTTGATCTCATTTTCACCACTGCATTTGAAAGATATGCGGTTCAGGCATTCAAATTCAGTGCACTCGATTATTTACTGAAGCCCATTGACCCGGACGATCTCAAACAGGCAATCGACAAAGTAGAAAAGAAGAAACTGAAGAATGAGCTATCGGGTAAGCTGGATGTGTTGTTCCATAACTTAAAGAACAGCCAGGGCATTCATAAAAGAATAGCAATCCCCACCATGAACGGACTCACTTTTGTGCAGGCCGAGGATATCATCCGATGCCAGTCGGAAGTTAACTACACCGTTCTTTTTCTTAAGGGCAGGGAAAAATTAACCGTTGCAAAAACGCTCAAGGAATTTGAAGAGCTGTTAACGGAATATAATTTTTACCGTGTGCATAATTCGCATCTTATCAATCTTGCTTTTGTAAAAAGCTATAATCGTGGCAATGGTGGATTTGTATGCATGACAGACAATTCAGAAATTGAAGTAGCCAGCAGGAGGAAGGAGGATTTTTTAAGAAGGTTGACGAGTTAAAGGTTTCACGCAAAGACGCAAAGGAAGACGC